>JALYYX010000217.1 GCA_030946075.1 Bacteroidota bacterium
CATATATTAAAGCCGGCAGAGACCCTTTAAGTTATGTGGGATTAAATTCTGTAGGTCTTCAACGACGTTCCTTTACTCCAGAAAAAATAAATGATATACGGGAAATTTACCGCTATATCTATCTGCACAACTTAAATACTACCCAGGCATTGGAAAGTATTGAAAAAGAACTGCCCGAGTGTATTGAAAGAAATGAGATCATCGAATTTGTTAGAAGCAGCAAACGCGGCATTATTAAAGCCTCTGCTAAAGAAACAGATGATGAAGATTAGGCTTACAAACGTTGGTAAGCGCTTTAACAGGGAATGGATATTTCGCCATCTTAATATTGAATTTTCTTCAGCAAAATCGTATGCTATTATTGGGCCTAATGGCTCAGGCAAATCAACATTGTTACAAATTATTGCAGGCGCTGTACTTTTTAATGAAGGTGAAATTGAATACTATTTATCAGAACAAAAAATTGAATCAGAAAAAATTTACGCTCATATTTCCATAGCGGCCCCTTACCTGGAATTAGTAGAAGAAATGACATTGATAGAATTTCTTCATTTTCATTCAGCATTAAAACCCTTGCTGCCTAATATTACTTCTCAGCAAATAATTTCAATTTTACATTTAAACGATGCAGCGCAAAAGCAAATAAGATATTTCAGCAGTGGCATGAAGCAAAGAGTAAAATTAGCGCAGGCAATTTTCAGTAATACACAGGTTGTTTTGCTTGATGAGCCATGTACCAATTTAGATGATGAGGGAATTGCCTTATACAAAAATCTCGTAAATACTTATTGCAAAAACCGGTTACTTATTATTAGCAGCAATGATAAACAGGAGTATAATTTTTGTGAAAAAATGATTGATATGAAAACTTATAAGTTTTCTTAATTAATTTCTATCTCCACGGTTCACAAAAAACTGTATTCGTAAGTTGAAAGCCTCTTTGTGTTACTCCGGTTCCCATCTGGCCTGATAAAAATCCTCCCTTAAATGTTATTGTAGCATTTTGTTTATTGAAAGAGTATGATCCTCCCCTTTTATTATCGAGATCAAAATAACTGCCGTTTGATTTTAATGTAAAGCCCATACCTGCCATTAAACGATTACCTGTACCATAACATGCATATTCACCTATGTATAGTTCTGCATTTTTATTTGCAACAGATTTTTGTTGATTTTGATTTACAGGCAAATTTGTCTTTTGTAGCTGAACATATACAATACCAGGAAGAGATGAAAGAGGAATAGCTTCAGCCCCCTCAGATGGATTATTTTTACAATCAGCATCTGAGGCAGTCATACGTCCCTGTACTATCCATTCTCCAAATTCATTTTTAAGCATATCAAACTTCCAGTTATCTATTTTGCCTACACACGTTTGTCCGTAATAATGGTTAGATGGGTATCCGGGCGCATAGTCGTGTACATAAGCAGAAACTTTAAAAGGATAATAACCACCGTTGGGTGTGCCCTTTGTTACCTGCACAAATGAAATGTTGCGCTTTGTAAAACCTGTGGTTTTAAGTTTTTGCATTTGTGAGTTAAATACCTGTTTAAATTGCTCTACTGTTGGCTGTGATATAGCAGTAAAGTTTATAGCGAAGAAAAAAAATAATATTATTAAAGAAAAAAAATATTGTTTCATAAAATGGTTTAAGGTTTAGAAAAGTTTTCAACACAATTAATATTTTATCTTCTGCTGGCTATAAGCAAATTCAGATCAGTATATTTTAAATCAAACCGCTGACTTAAATGAAAATTGGTAAGAGACCCCTTAAATAAATAAATACCGCTGCGGATATTTATCTTATGCCATACCATATTTTCAAACCCGCCATCATCAGCCATTTCAAGCATTAACGGCATTAAAACATTACTTATAGATTGAGATGCAGTTCTTGCAAAACCACTGGGAATATTGGGAACACAATAATGTATCACATCATACTTTCTGAAAACAGGCTTTTGGTGTGTTGTAGTTTCAGAAGTTTCAAAGCACCCTCCATGATCAATACTAACATCAACTATTACAGTACCCGGCCTCATTCTGCTTACCATGTGTTCTGTAACAACAACAGGTGTTCTTCCACCTGAAGAAGATAATGCCCCTACTGCAACATCGCACGTTTTTAATTGTTTTGATAAAATGGTAGGCTCAATAACTGATGTGTATAAACGTACACCAATATTATTCTGCAATCTTTTTAAACGGTATATGCTGTTATCAAATATTTTTACGCTGGCACCCATTGCCAATGCTGTTCTGGCAGCATACTCGCCAACAATTCCTGCACCTATAATAATAACTTTTGTAGGAGGAATACCGGAAATACCGCCAACCAAAACCCCCTTCCCATTATTTGCATTGCTTAAGTATTGCCCCGCAATAAGCATTACTGCACTGCCTGCTATTTCGCTCATGCTCCGTACAATAGGATTATGGCCGCTGTCATCTTTTAAATTTTCAAAACTGAGAGCAGTGATTTTTTTCTCCATCATTTTCTCCAGAATTTCCTGCTTCATTACCGCAAGATGGATGGGAGAAATAATAAATTGATTAAGTTTTAATAAGGGTATTTCTTCCTCACTTACCGGAGCACTCTTAACTAAAATATCACATTCAAAAACTTCCTTTTTACTGTGAACAATTTTTGCCCCTGCCTCACTATAATCATGGTCGCTGTAACTTGCGCCCTCTCCTGCTTTTGCTTCCATTACCACACGATGTCCGTTATTGGTTAATACAGAAACTGCATCCGGAGATAGAGCGATACGGTTTTCCTGAAAAGATGTTTCTTTTGGAATGCCAATGAATAATTCAGCACCTTTAGGTTTTATATCAAGCGTTTCTTCCATCGTTTCATAAGTGAAAGATGGGGACACAAAAGGTTTTGATGCAGACATGATAAATGATTACTAACGAAAATTAAGAATTATAAATGAATTTTTCTAAGGGAAGTTTTACAGTAAGCTTTCTTTTATTTTCATTTACTGCCTCAATAAATACATTTACAGTTTCCGCAGGGAGAAAAGAAATTTTTTCAGGCCACTCAATAAAACAAATTTCTCCGCTATTAATGCACTCTTCCACACCTGCATTAATGGCTTCTTCATTATCCTTTACACGGTATAGATCTATGTGAAAAATAATTTTATTATCATCTGTTTTGTATTGATTGATGATTGAAAAAGTAGGACTGGAAACATTTTCTTTTACCCCCAGCTCTTTACAAATTGCTTTAATAATAGTTGTTTTGCCGGCCCCCATTGCGCCTTGAAAGGCAATAAGAAAAACGTTTTTTAATAGAGGTATAATTTCTGCAGCAACGGATTCTATTTCGTTCAAACTAAAAATCAATTCCATCGGGCAAAAGTAAACCTGAAAAAATAAATAAGTTTCACAACTCTATTCTCATAATTTGGTAACATCAATTTTCTCCAGGTCTTTTCTTGCAGGCGCTGTAAACATTTCGCCATCCATTGAAAATCTTGAACCATGACATGGACAATCCCATGTTTTCTCTGCATTGTTCCATCCCACAATACAATTTATATGAGTACACGCAGGATTAACGGCATGCAATCCGCCATTTTCATCTTTATACAAAGCGATAGAATCTCCCTCATATTTTACAACTTTTGCTTCACCAGGAGCCAGCTCTGCCAGCTCATGAATTTTTGTTTTAGCAAACCTGTCGCCTATAAATTTCGCCACAACATCAGCAGCTTCCTTTACAAAATTTTCAAAACCTGCAACAGGTTTTATACGGTTAGGATCAAACAATTTTTCGTAATCACTTTTACTCTTTGTAATAAAATCCGTAAGTACCAAAGCCGTAACATGGCTATAGGTCATTCCATTACCGCCAAAACCGGTGGCAACAAAAACATTATCAGGATTGCCTGGCAAATGCCCGATATAAGGCAAGCCATCTGTCGGTTGAAAATATTGTGATGACCATTTAAAAGAAACTTCTTCAATATCATAATATTTACGCAGGTAGCTTTCTAATCTTCTAAAACATTCTTCAGTATTTTCTTCGTGTGCGGTTTTATGATCCTCAC
>JALYYX010000146.1 GCA_030946075.1 Bacteroidota bacterium
TCTACCTGATCGCAAATAATTTTGGTTAAAGCAACAGCAGGTACCGATAAAAATAATCCTGAAAGGCCGGTTAATGCGCCTCCGATTATTACTCCTAAAATTGATATTAATGCATTTATTCTTAAGCGTGATGCTACAATTTTAGGCATTAAAATATTTACATCAATTATGTGAATGCCATACATGATCACTATCACCCAAACAATATCGCTTGAATTGTTAGAAGTGGTAAGCGTAATAAGCACTGTAAATAGAGTAGCCGTAAACATTCCGATGTAAGGAATTATATTAAGCACAGCAGCCATCACCCCAAAAAATAAGGCATATTTAATACCGAGCAGCATTAAACCTATAGAATTACTGGCAGCTACAATTCCCATTTCTATCATTAAGCCGGTCATGTAACTGTTTATCATTAATTTGGATTGCTTTATAACAAGCCCAACCTTTTCACTGTGCTCTTTACGAAAAACTGTATATAAAAATTTGCGGATAAGATCACGATAATAAAGAATAAGAAAAGTATAAATAGGCAACAGGATAGCCAGCACTAATGCCTGGGTTATAGAAAAAAAAGTGTTGCTTATGTAATCGGTTCCTGAATCTTTTATTTTTTCTGCAGCGTTATTGAAGTATTGATTTTGTTCATGAAAAGAAATATGCAGCTTTGTTCTTATCCATTTTTGAAGTTGAATAAAATGATCATTCAAATGTTTTTTTATTGATGGAATATCATCTACAAAATTTGCTATTTGAGTAGATAAAAAATAAATAACTCCACCAATAAATAGTATTGCAAGTATAAGTGATATGGCAATAGAGAGAACCCTGGGAAACTTTTTATTCTCTAAAAAATTGGCTAAAGGTAAAAGCAGCACAGCCAACAATATTGCAAATGCAAAGGGAACTAAAATATCCTGCGCTACATAAATAAAATAACCAATAAAAAATAATACTAAAAATTTATAGCCAAGTCTTATATAAAACGGCGACCTGTTGGTTATTTCCATTAATGCAAGTTATAAAAAAGCCCTCATCATTTTCGTATGAGGGCTTTTCGCCTGTTCAATTTTATAGATTACAAACTTTCAATCCATTTAATCACATCTTCTTTTACCTTACCTGTTTTCTTTTGCAATCTGCCTATTAATTCATCATCTTTTCCTTCCTCTCTTTTAAGATCATCATCGTTAAGATCGCCATAGGCCTGTTTTATTTTGCCTTTGGTTTCATTCCAGTCACCTTTTAATTTTAATTTCCAGCTTTCCATAAAATAAATTTAATGGTGAAATAAAATTCTTTAATAAATTTTATCAGGCATTCCCTCTTATTACTCTAAGTAAAATTGCAATAATAGCAATTACCAAAAGAATATGAATTAGCCCTCCCCCGAATGGAGATACGAATGCGCCGAAGATCCAGACAATTATTAAAATTACTGCGATCACATATAACAGGTTACCCATGTTTAAAAATTTTAAGTGAGTGAATAATGTTTTGAACGGTGTAATGTATATAAAAAATATTGCCAAAAATACATACAGGTTTATATTTCAACAAATACGCCACATTAAATGTTTTTCAGGCTATAAAATCTTTTATGGAAGGGGAAATAAGTCTACAAGTTGAGTAACGTAGTGGAACTATCAAACATATTGTGTTATTAGTTTATCAACTGTTTTATTTATAGTATCTCTTGTAAAAGGTTTTCCGATAAAAGCATCTGCGCCGGCCTTTAATGCTTTGGCTTTATCAGCAATTGTATCATCAGCAGTCATCATTACTATTTTAATAGAAGGGTTCTCCTTTTTAATATGATAAATAAGATCTACACCAAACCCATCCGGCAGGTTATTATCAAGAAAAAGAATAGCAGGGTTCAGGCTGGTTAAGGTATTCTGTGCATCCTTTATAGTATTTACAAAAGTAGTGTGCAAATTCTTTTTCCTCAATATCCCTGTTAATAAAAAACAGATATCAATTTCATCTTCTACAATGAGTGCTTTTACAGTAAGGTTATCAATATTATTTTCCACTATGCTCCCGGTTTCTTTCAAACCATTCATTGGCAATTTATCTGCCAGTAACGCTACGGATAATTATTTTTTTTAAAATTTTCTAAAGATTAATTTTAGCATACCGTATTATAATAATGATGTATGCCCTTGAAATAAACGTTGTTAAAAATTATCCATGAGAAAAAAAATCGTTAGCGTTTATTCTTATTTAAAGCAGGTATTTACTGAGTTTGCTGAAGATAATATTTTAAAATACAGTGCCTCCTTAGCTTATTATACCGTGTTTTCAATTGCGCCATTACTCATCGTTATAATTTCTATATGTGGTTATTTATTTGGGAAAGAGGCAATACAGGGACATATTTACGGGCAAATTAAGCAGTTGGTAGGTGTTGAGGCTGCCATACAAATTCAGGATACGATTAAAAATATTCATTTAATTGGTCATAATCTTTTTGCAAGCATTGTTAGTATAATTGTTTTAATAATTGGTGCTACAGGAATTTTTGGTGAAGTTCAGGATTCATTAAATAAAATTTGGGGATTAAGAATTAAAACCCGCAAAACCTGGTGGAAACTTATTTTAAACAGGCTACTTTCATTTTCATTGATATTAAGTATTGGATTTGTAATGATGGTTTCTCTTTTATTAAATGCCCTTGTAACTGCATTTGGTAATTTTTTAGGCAGATATTTTTCAGAATTTAGTATAGTTATGGTTCAAATTATTGATGGTGTTTTAACCTTTGTTATCACTACCTTTTTATTTTCCCTGATGTTTAAAATGTTACCTGATGCAAAAATTAAATGGAAAGATGTATTTGTTGGCGGGCTGTTAACATCCATATTTTTTACTTTGGGTAAATTAGGAATAGGGTATTATCTGGGGTCCAGTAATATTGCAAGTGTATATGGAGCAGCAGGTTCTATAATGATTATTATGGTATGGGTATACTACAGTTCAATAATTTTATATTTGGGAGCAGAATTTACAAAAGTGTACGCAAAAATGTTTGGCGGAAAAATATTGCCAAACGAATATGCAGTATGGATTAAAACTGAAGAAATACAAGTTGCAAATCCTGCTTTAAAAAACAAAGTTTTAGATTAACTTTGCTTTCCCTAAACCGCAATTATATATGATCAAAAGAATCCTCATTATTGATGACGATCTTGATATGTGTACGCTGCTTAGCAAATTCCTTAATAAAAAGGGATATGATGCAGAAGTGGCACACAGTGCATCTAAGGGTATTGCAAAAGTAGCCGAAGGATTTTTTGATATAGTATTGTGCGATTTTCGTCTCGGCGATAAAGATGGTAAAGATGTTTTACTTAAAATAAAAGAGTTAAGTCCTCAAACAATTGTAATTATCATTACGGGATATTCTGACATTAAAACTGCCGTTGATGTTATTAAGCTGGGGGCTTTCGATTATATCACCAAACCATTAGTGCCCGATGAAGTAATAAGTGTTATTGAAAAAGCATTGGCCAAACCCTCAGACGATCATGTTACACCTTCGGTAACTGCCCCTGTTGCAAAAAATAAAAAGTCTTATGTTATTTCTGCCAATAAAGAATTTTTAGTAGGGCAGGATGGAGAAACAGCACAGCTTTACAAGCAAATTGAAATAGTTGCTTCTACCAATTACAGCATTATTTTGTATGGTGAAAGCGGTACGGGTAAAGAGGTTATTGCCAAAACAATTCATGAATACAGCAATAGAAAAGATAAACCATTTATTGCCATGGATTGCGGAACTCTTTCAAAAGAATTGGCAGGCAGCGAATTATTTGGTCACGTGAAAGGGGCATTCACAGGAGCTATTGTAGATAAAGAGGGGCATTTTGAATTGGCGAACGGCGGCACTTTATTTTTAGATGAGGTTACAAATCTTTCTTACGAAATTCAGGCAGCATTATTGAGAGTGATACAGGAAAGAAAATTTAAAAGGGTTGGCGGTACAAAAGAAATGGATGTTGATATACGCATCATTGTTGCATCAAACGAAAACTTACAGGATGCTTACCGCAAAGGAAAATTCAGGGAAGATCTTTATCATCGTTTTAATGAATTTTCAATCAATCTTCCCCCATTAAGAAATAGAAAAGTAGATATCCCTTTATTCGCAGATTTTTTTCTTGATAAAACCAATAAAGAATTGGGTAAAAATATTGAAGGGTACGAAGATGATGTACAGGAAATGTTTTTACATTACAGCTGGCCGGGAAATTTGCGTGAATTTAGAAACGTGGTAAGAAGGGCAGTATTACTTACTCCTTCAGGAAAAATTAATTCTAAAGTTCTTCCATGGGAGATAACAAATTCATATACTCATCCGCATTCTCACTTAACAAAAGTTGAAAATAATACCTCAATAGAAAATCCGATACCGAAAGATCTTGATTTAAAAGATGCAGCAGCAAAAGCTGAATACGACACAATTATGAACGTTTTAAAAGATGTAAACTTCAATAAAACAAAAGCTGCAGAAATTCTTAAAATAGACAGAAAAACTTTATATAACAAGATCAAGATTTATCAATCTTTATAAATTTTTACAGTATTTATTTTTTTTACTTAATACTTTTAAAAGGGGTACAGATTTTGCCGCTGAATTCGTAACCATTTATCAATCCCTAATGGGGAATAAAATTAATTTTTATGAACGATACTAATTTAGATATGACGGAAACAAAGCCAGGCGTAATGACTACTGTTACCTCAGTATTGGAAAAATTACGAGTTAAAAAACGCGATAAAGAATTTAGAATGACACCGGAAGGTTTTACAGCGGGCAATGGAAAATATTATAACCCTGAAGATCTTAAAATTATAAGAACCTATCGTTTTGAGGGAGAATCTGATCCCGGTGATAATTCAGTAATTTATCTTATAGAGGCAAATGACGGATTGGTAGGCTACAGTATGGATGCTTATGGCGTTTATAGTGATCATGGAAATGATGGGTATGATGATTTTATAAGAAAAATAAATGTTGAAGAAAGAGATGAGCAACAAATTTTTCAGGATTAAGATTCTTCAAGAACACCATCAAACCAAGAAGGTTTTAAAAACCTTCTTGGTTTTTAAAACATCTATGCATAAATCCTTTCAACAGCATTACGGTATTTTTCCATTATCACTTTCCTTTTCAGGCTAAGCTTTGGAGTCATTTCTCCGCTTTCAACAGTCCAGTCGTGTGGCAATAATTCAAACTTCTTTATTTGCTCTACATGATTAAAAAACTTATTAAAGCTTTCCACTAACTCTTTGTAAAGATCAATTACATTTTCGTTTTTTATTATTTCCTCATCCGAAGTGTATTCAATTTTATTCACTTTACACCATTCTTTTAAATTTGAAAACGAAGGAACAATTAATGCTCCCGTATATTTTTGTTCAGCCCCTATTACCATTACAGCTTCCACATACATCGATTCTTTTAATTTGCTTTCTATAGCAAGAGGTGCAACATATTTTCCGCCACTGGTTTTAAATAATTCTTTTTTGCGATCGGTAATTTTTAAAAATTCATCATTAATCAGCATCCCTATGTCTCCTGTTTTAAACCACCCATCTTCTATTACCTCATTTGTAACTTCAGGGTGTTTGTAATAACCCATCATTACATTTGGCCCCTTGCATAAAATTTCACCATCATCAGCAATTTTTACCTGTACGCCATTAATTACCGGGCCTACAGTCCCAAACATCCGTTTTTTTTCATTCCAACAGTTTACACTTATTACAGGTGAAGTTTCTGTTAAGCCATACCCTTCCATAATAGGTATTTGAGCAGCGGTAAAAATTCTTATAAGCCTTACCTGGCATGCAGCGCCGCCAGTTATGATTGCTTTCATTTCGTTGCCAAGCGCTTCCCGCCATTTTTTAAAAACTATTTTATTTGCGATTGATAATTTAAGTCTGTAAGCAAATGATAATTTTTTATTTATCTCAAATTTTGTTGCAAGATCATGCGCCCAGAAAAATAATTTTCTTTTTATGCCGCTTAATTCATTTCCTTTTGCCATTATTTTATCATACACTTTTTCCAGCAGGCGTGGCACGGTAGTAAATAAATTGGGTTTTACTTCTTTCAGATTTTCCCCAATGGTGTCAAAGCTTTCAGCATAATAAATGGATGTTCCTGAATACATATACAGGTAACTGATCATCCTTTCCAAAATATGGTTTAAAGGTAGAAAGCTTAGTGCTCTCAAATTTTTGTCAGGCGGAAAACAGGGGATACATGCAATAATATTACTTACAATATTATTGTGTGATAACATTACGCCTTTGGGTATTCCTGTAGTGCCCGAAGTATAAATTAGTGTAGCAAGATCATTAGAAGAAATGGTATTTGAAATAGATTTTATTTTCGATAAAATTTCTTGTGTTGTATTATTCATTAATTCTGTCCAATGTTCTGCTCCCTCAATTTTGTCGAAAGAATATATTTTTTTTAGATGCGGAAGTTTATTTTTTATAGAAAGTAGTTTTCCATAAAGCGATTCATCATTTACAAAAACAATTTTTACTTCTGCATCTTTCAAAATAAATTCCAAATCATTTATACTTATAGTGGGATAAATGGGTGTTGGCACAGCTCCTATTTGTTGAATAGCCATATCTACTATAAGCCATTCCGGCCTGTTTCTAGATATGATAGCAACCTTATCTCTTCCTTCGGGTGTCATATCTCTGGCAGAAATACCGAGTGTAAGTAACCCTGAACTTATTCCATTTACAATTTCAGAAACTTGCTGTGTACTATATTTTCTCCACACTCCATTTTCTTTGCCGGCAAGCATATCCTGCAGGGGTGATTCCTGCAACTGGTATTCAATGCAGTCAAATAATCTTTTCGGCTCTGTCATAAAAATGATAACAACGGATGATAAGATTTACAAAGTAAACAAAATAGAATAAACAAAAAAGTCCCGAAATTTTTCAAAACTTTTTTAAGATTAAAAATTACTTATGATAGTATTGTCCTGCGGGTATTCTAAAGATTCTTCCTTTTTGAAAATTACTAAAATCAATATACTCGTTGGGATGAGCGCTAGTCCAGTTTTGATAAACTACTAAGTTTTGTGCAGTGCCAAATATCCATTGGTTATAAGCTGCAAATATTCCTTCACGCAAAAGCTGTTGCTGGTAATCAAAAAGTTTAAATGGAAAAGAAGATGCATAATTTTCGTACCAGTCTAAATTAAAGCGTGTTCTTATCATAGTTAGTGATTCAGCATTAATTCCATCGGCTGCAAGGGCCGTTTGTTTATTCATTGTTTGCAGAAACGCTTTTTCAAATTTATTTTTTCCGTCAATATCTTTTAAAACATCTTCGGCAAAAAGTTTTTTATAACTATCGAGTAATAGCGTTTTTATTTCTGCGGTTCTGCCTGATAATGTTTCAATATTTAAAAATATTTCACCATAAATAATACTCCACACTTTATCAGGCGTGAAATAATAATATTTGGCTGCGTTATAATAATTGCCGGAATAAATGGGATCCATTTCAATCCCTTTTTCCCACAGGTTTATTGCAGCCGGGTTTTCCCGAGAATTTAAAAGTTCACCATATTCATTATATAATGGCCCACTTTTAGGAAATCTTTTTAATCCTTTTTTATACATTGCCTCACCTTCTTTATATTGTTCGAGGCCTTTATAAATATTTCCGGCAACCTGGTATGTTTGGTCATCAACATCAGTTCTATCCAATAAGGGCTTTATAATTTCCAATGCCCGGGTATAATCTTTATCAAAGTAATAATCCAGTGCAAGATCTTTTGAAATTTCAAGATCGCCGGGCGCCTGTGCCAGTGCCTTTACCAAAAGAATAGCGGCATTGCCATAGTCTCCTCCACGCATATATTCTTTTGCAGTTTCCTGTAATTGTTTTGCATCCTGTTGTGCAATAGCGGCAAGGCATAAAAAAAGCAAACTAAAAAAAGTAAAAAGTTTTTTCATAATTTATTATAAAAGATCATTTACAAATTTACTAAACGTAATAAAAGGATTTAAATTATAAGATGAGTTAATAATCCATCTCTCAGCTTAGGCTCAAACCAGGTGCTTTTTGGCGGCATTACATTTCCGCTGTCTGCAACATCAAATAATTGCTGTGTGCTTACAGGGAAAAAACTAAATGCAACCGCAGCTTCACCATTGTTTACTTTATTTTCCAGTTCAGATAATCCACGAATACCACCGACAAAACCTATTCGTTTATCAGTTCTCTGATCTGCAATGCCAAGCAATGGCTGCAATAAATTGTTGTGCAAAATGGTAATATCCAACACACCAACAGGGTCGTTGGTAAAAGTATTTTCATTGGCTGAAAGCTTGTACCAGCTTTTGTTTAAATACATTCCAAAGGTATGGGGTTCTTTAGGCAAATAAGGTTCATCTGTTTTTTCTACAGAAAAATTTTCACTTATTTTTTCAAGAAATTCTTTTTCATTTAATCCATACAGATCTTTAACCAAACGATTATACTCCATAATTTTCAATTGTGAAGAAGGAAAAAGTGTGGTTAAAAAATATTTGGCTGTAGTAATATTTGCACCAAAAAAAGCTTTGGCTTTTGCAGCTGATGCCGCTCTATGATGCCCATCTGCGATATACGTACATGATACTCTTTGTTTGAATAATGCGGATATTTTTTTTATAGTTTCCTCATCATTAATTATCCATACAGCATGCTGAATATTATCGGAACTGATAAAATTATAAACAGCACTTCTTGCTTTTTTCCAGCCTTCAATTACTGCATCTATCTCTTCCACATTTTTATAAGCTAAAAAAACATTTCCCGTTTGTGCTCCGGTTGTTTTTATATGATTAATCCTGTCCTGTTCTTTTTCAGGTGTAGTGTATTCATGTTTTTTAATGAGATCATTTTCATAATCTTCAATGGAGCTGCAGCATACAAGCCCCGTCTGGCTATGAATATTTTTACCATCTGCCATTACCAGTTCATAAATATAATAGCAGGGTTTATTCTCTACGAATAAAATATTTCTGCTGATAAAGGCATCAAGATTTTGTTTAGCCTTATCATAAATTTTTTGTGAATAGGGATCAGTATTTTCCGGAAAATCAATTTCACTTTTTGTAATGTGTAAAAATGAATGTGGATTTCCCTGAGCATCTATCTTAGCCTCTTTACTGCTAAGTACATCGTATGGCTTTGATGCAACAAGTTTTGCAAACTGTGCTTCCGGTCTTAAGGCTTTAAAAGGTGTAATAGTTACCATGAATAGGGCTGCAAATATAACCAAACAAAATGCAAAGGATTTGGGAAGTGAGATAACTAATGTTTGTTGGCAAACTCTTTCATAACCTCCACCAAAAACTGAACGCTTGATAATGGCAATGCATTATACAATGATGCCCGGAAACCACCGGCGGACCTATGTCCCTTTATGCCAACAATATTTTCTTCTTTCGCAAATTCTAAAAATTTTTCTTCAAGATTTTTATCATTCATAATAAAACATACATTCATTTTACTGCGGTCTTCTTTTGCTACAGTACCTGTAAACATTGGGTTATTGTCAATTTCATTATAAAGCAATTTTGCTTTTTCATTGTTAAGTTTTTCCACAACAGAAACACCTCCCATTTTTTTGAGCCATCGTAATGTTAACATGCATGTATATACGGCAAATACAGGCGGAGTGTTTAGCATGCTGCCTTCTTTAATATGATTGCGATAATCCATAATTGTAGGAATAGCACGTTTTACTTTTCCTAAAATATTTTTATTTATAACAACAATATTTACACCTGCTGCACCAATATTTTTTTGTGCGCCTGCATAAATAAGATCAAACGAATTGAAGTTTATTTGTCTGCTTAAAATATCACTGCTCATGTCTGCAACCTTTGGTATACTTATGTTTGGTATGGTTTGCCATTGCGTTCCGTAAACAGTATTGTTAGTAGTAAGATGAAAATATTTTGCATCATTAGGCACTGCAAAATCTTTGGGAATAAAACTGTAATTGAATTCTTTTGATGTGCAGACAACCTCAACATTGCCAAAAAGTTTTGCTTCTTTAATGGCTTTGAAACTCCAGATGCCGGTATCTGCAAATGCAGCAATTTCTTTTTCATTCAGTAAATTCATTGGCACCTGCATAAATTGAGTGGATGCACCTCCATGCAAAAAAAGCACTTCGTGGTCGTCATCTAACCGCATTAATTCTTTCATCAATCCTCTGGCTTCATCCATTATACTTTGAAAGATGGGTGTACGATGCCCTATTTCTAAAATTGATAAACCTGTATTGTTATAATCTAAAATTGCCTGCGAAGCTTCTTCAAAAACCTGATGCGGTAATATTGAAGGGCCTGCATTAAAATTGTGCATTACTTTCTCTCTTACAGTAAGATCTTGTTCTTTCAACATTATAATTTTTTGGATTGCAAATGTAAGCAATAAGCCTTTTCAGGGGAGCGGTATGTCTTCATGTTCTCTTCCTTTTTGTTTGCCTGTTTTCCATGCTTCATTAAGCTTTTCAAATTCCTTTATATCAGCTTCAGTAAATTTTTGTTTTGCTAAGCCTGTTAAGTCAGGTTGTCCGGCATTTACCCATGCTGTGTACCAAAAAGAAGCAACAGAAAAAATTGCGAGCCTCATTCTTCTTTCCACCATACCATCTAATTTTTTATTATAAGCAATTGTATATGCAGATGAGTATTGTTTCATTACCGCTTTATTTCTTTGCTCAAAAGCATACTTTTTATCAGAGCCAAATTGTTTTGTCAATTCTTTTTCAAAAAGCAAAACAGAGTCAGCGGCTTTTGCACTTTCAAGCACCCGTGCCCAAATATATTCTCCCGGGTTTTTTATATACTGAGCTTTGCCGATAAAAAAATCAAACTCTTTATCAGCCAGTAATTCCGGAACCCGGCTTTCCCAAAATGCATGAATACCTTTTTGATTTGTTAGCTGCCCGTTATGATTACTGCTGGTGTGCAATGGCACATGAGCATCTGCAATATAATGTCCAATGTCAGCGCTGTTCTTCATTATCAGTAAAAAATTCTTTGTTTTAAAAGCATCTGTCAACCTATTGAGCATGGTTTGAATGTGCCAGGGTACAATACCATTTGCCTTTAAGGTATCCTCACTAAATTTAGCAACAGCATCAGCCCATTTTCGGGGCAATTCACTATAAGGATATTTTCCATAATAATCAATGTCAATATAATGTCGTGGCGCTTCTTCGGCAACAACATTTCTTCTCATATCAGGGTCTACAGCATGTGCAATTATAAAATCAATATTAGGTTTATATAGTACCAGCATTTGCGGCGGCAATAAAAACACGGCATAGTTATTAATTTTTCTGTGAGCATAAAATCCCCAGCAAAAACTTTTTGCACAAACAAGAAGGAGTGTGGCTGCAAATAATATTTTTTTCATCACAAACAATTAATAATAAAATTAAGGTTATTCGGTAAAACAGTTTATACCATTTCAGTAACGCCGCCACTAACTGCAAATTTCATTGTTTGGACTGAACTGATAGCAGTGATAGGCTTAATTCTATCTCTGGGTATAATATATACATTCCCCGCAACAGAATATGCCATAGGTACATATACCGCAACAAAATCAACCAGTTCAAACATGCTCATATCCTCCTGTGTAATAAACCCTACCCGCCATACATCAGTGTTTTCAATGTTGGCCAGCACTCCTTTTGTAAACTTTTTTTTACTGCCGGCAAATGCCTCAAAAAAATCTCTTATGAAAGAATAAAAAAGTTTTATTCCGGGAGTTTTATCCAACAACTTATCAATTACTGATAATATGCGGTTAAGAACGAAGAATGAACTAAGGTATCCGACAGTAACAATAAAGGTCACAATAAGTATAAATCCTATTCCCGGAATATTAATTACCGGCCGGAGTATGCTGTCAATTTTATCAAAAACAACATATATGGCATATACAGTAATGGAAACAGGACCTAAGATTAGCAGACCCTGTAAGAAATATTGAATGAATTTTTGATATCTAACGGAGTGCGGCATAAAATAAATTTGATGAAAGGTAAAAAACAATCGTTGGAAACTTTGGTAACATAAAAAGTTTCCGTAGTTTTGCATCCGCATTTAAATTATGGCAATAAAAGAAAGAATAAAACAAAAAGCCGATGAACTATTCAGGCGGTATGGTATTAAATCCGTAACAATGGATGAAATAGCCCGCAAGCTGGGTGTTTCAAAAAAAACTATTTATCAATCATTTTCTGATAAAGATGCGCTGGTTGACGAAGTGGTTGGCGACCTGCTAGTTTATAATCAGGCCTGTTGTAATAAAGACAAAGCAAATGCCACTGATGCAATTCATGAAGTATTCTTAGCGATGGAAATGGTGCAGAAGATGTTTGAAGATATGAACCCTGCTATTTTATATGATATGGAAAGAAATCATCCTGCTACATTTCAAAAATTCCTTCTTCATAAAAACAAATTTCTTTTTCAGATAATTAAGGAAAATATTGAGAGAGGAAAAAGGGAAGAACTCTACAGAGCCGATGTAAATACAGATGTAATTGCCAAAATACGGCTTGAAACAATGCTGCTGCCATTCAACCAGGAAATATTTCCTAAAAATAAATTCAACCTTGTTGAGCTTGAAAAACAAATGATAGAATATTATCTTTTTGGAATTGCCAGTATGAAAGGATATAAACTCATTTTGAAGTATCAGCAAAGAAAAAATGTGTTATAAGATGGAAAGAAAAACGATGATAAAATTTTTACTTCTCCTGCCGGTTATTTTTTCGGCATCAAATATTTTTTCGCAACCGGTAAATGTTTTCACTGCAAAACAGGCTGTTGATTATGCAATAAAAAATTCTGCACAGGTAAAAAATGCATTAATAGATATTCAGATTCAAAAGCAAACCAATAAGGAAATTACAGCTTCGGCATTTCCGCAAATAAATGGAAGTGCATCTATTAACGATTTCCTTGCAATCCCTACAAATGTTATTCCAGCCGAGTTTAGCGGCGGCCCTCCGGGAACATATATTCCCATACGTTTTGGAACTAAATACAATGCATCGGCAGGAGTAGACCTGCAGCAGATATTATTTGACGGACAAGTTTTTGTTGGATTGGTGGCAAGAAAAACTGCTATGGAATTTTATACAAAAACAGCAGAAGTTACCCAGGAACTAATAAAAGCAAACGTTTATAAAATTTACTACCAGTTGGTAGTGGGTAAAAAACAAATTGAAAGCATTGACGCCAACATTGCCAGGTTTGAAAAACTTTTGCATGATACCCGTGAAATTTATAAAAATGGATTTGCCGAAAAGCTTGATGTAGATAAAGTTGATGTTCAACTAAACAATCTTAAAACAGAGAAATTAAAGGCCGAAAATCAATTAACGGCAGGTAATGAAGGATTGAAATTTTTAATGAGCATGCCTCAAAAAGAGAATTTGATTTTAGCAGATACTTTATCCGCAGATGAATTAGGGTCGACCCTGTTAGATGAAAATTATAATTATAATGACAGGAAAGAATTTCAATTATTAACTATTGGATCTAAACTGAATGAATTTAATATCAGGCGATATAAACTTACTAAGATCCCCACTGTATCTGGATTTGCTAACTACAGCAAGAACGCACTGCGTAAAACCTTTGATATTTTTAAAGCCGGTGCGCCCTGGTATAGCACATCTATAATAGGGTTAAAAATTAGCGTTCCCATTTTTGATGGAGGTGCAAGAAATGCACGAATAGAAAAAGCAAAACTGGAGCTGCAAAAAACAAGAAACAATATTGAACAATTAAAATTGTCGATTGATAATGACGTTGAACAATCACGAATAAAAATAAAAAATGCCCTTGCTACAATGGAAAATCAGAAAAAAAATATTGAATTGGCAGAACAGGTTTACAGAACTACCAAGTTAAAATATGAACAGGGGCTTGGCAGCAATCAGGAAATTTATAATGCACAAACCGAATTAAAAGTTGCACAGAATAATTATTACAGTTCCCTGTATGATGCTATTACAGCAAAAATTGATTACCTGAAAGCCGCAGGGAAATTATAAATAAAAAATAATAATACGAATATGAAAATAAAACTAACAGCATGGATGATGGGGGTAATGTTTTTAACCGCATGTTCTACAAACAGTAAAAAAGAAAGAGACTCAGTTGTTACAGATAAAAAAGTGCAGCTTGAAAGCTTAAAGACCGACAGATCTAAACTGGATGGAAAAATAAAAACGCTTGAAGATGAAATTGCAAAAATTGATACGGGAGCTACAAAAAGTGAAAAGATAAAACTGGTAAGTGTTATTCCCGTTACTGCAAAAAGCTTTCAACATTATATTGATCTGCAGGGAAAAATTGATGCAGAAAATATTTCTTACATAAGCCCACGTGGCATGGGCGGACAGGTGCGGCAGATCTTTGTAAAGAAAGGAGATAATGTAAAAAAAGGCCAATTGCTTTTAAAACTCGATGATGCAGTTGCACGCCAGAACGTAGTAGCAATGCGCCAAAGCGTAGGTGGGGTAAAAGCACAATTAGCACTTGCACAATCTGTTTATGAGCGTCAGAAAAATTTATGGGATCAGCACATTGGTACTGAGGTACAATTGCTGCAATCAAAAACCAATGTTGAAAGTTTGCGAAACCAATTAAAAACAATGGAAGAAAATGTAAAGATTGCACAAGAGCAATTAAACCTCAGCAATGTTTACAGCAATGTTTCAGGAGTTGCTGATGAAGTGAATATTCATGTGGGTGAAACATTTACAGGGTCGCCGATGGCAGGAATTAAAATAATAAATACAAATGCGCTAAAAGTGGTAACAGACATTCCTGAAAATTATTTAAGCAGAGTAAAGAGAGGAACTACAGTACAGGTTGTTATTCCTGATATCAACAGATCGTACCCTTCGGTTATTTCATTAATAAGCCAATCAGTAAGTTCTACATCCCGTGGATTTACTGCAGAGGCAAAAATTCCTTACGATGTTTCTTTAAGGCCGGGCCAATCTGCAATTGTAAAAATTTTAGATTACTCCAATGCAAATGGAATTGTTATCCCTGTTAACCTTGTACAGAGTGATGAAACAAGCAAATACGTGTATGTGCTACAAAAGCTTACTAATGGAAAAACTGTTGCTAAAAAGAAACTGGTAATAGTTGGTGAAGTGTATGGCGATAGTGTAGAAATAAAAAGCGGATTAATGGCAGGTGAGCAATTAATAAGCGAAGGGTATCAAAGCCTTTACGAAGGCCAAACCATAACAACAGATGCCCTTTAAAATTATGATAGTATGAGGTTGACGAATAGAGTTTTGATGTACAAGAGTGCGACGCCTGTGAAGTTGATTATATAACTAACTGCTGGCTACAAAAATATTTTTATGAATTTTATTGAAGGAATAAAAGAAAATGTCAAAGAGTTTAAACCCACGTCCTGGGCGGTTGATAACAGAACGGCTATATATATTATTGCTATACTAATTACATTGTTTGGGTTATACAAATTCAATACAATGCCTAAAGAGCAATTCCCTGATATTGTTGTACCCACCATCAGCGTAACAACAATATATGTTGGTAATTCGCCAAAAGATATTGAAAACCTTGTAACACGCCCTATTGAAAAACAATTGAAGGGAATCAGTGGCGCCAAGGTTAAAAAAATAACAAGCACATCGCAAACAGATTTTAGTTTGATAGTGATAGAGTTTGATACTGATGTAAAAACTGAGATTGCTAAACTAAAAGTAAAAGACGCTATTGATAAAGCACAAAGCGATCTGCCCAATGATCTTACATCACAACCTAATGCGCGGGAATTTTCTATTAGTGAAATGCCGATAATGTTCGTAAATGTAAGCGGCGATTATGATGGTATAAAACTTAAACAGTTCGCTGATAAATTACAGGATAAGTTTGAAGAATTACCGGAAATAACACGTGCAGAAATTATTGGTGCGCCTGAAAGAGAAATACAGGTAAATGCTGACCCTTATAAAATGGAAGCTGCAAGGATAAGCTTTACTGATATTGAAAATGCTATCAGCAGAGAAAATCATGATATCACAGGAGGATTGATAGAGGTAGGAGAAATGAAACGCACACTAAAAATAAAAGGGCAGTTTACAAGCGCCTTAAACCTGCAGAATATTATTGTACGAAGCAGTGCAAGAGGTGCAAGTGTTTATTTAAAAGATATTGCTGAATTAAAAGATACTATAAAAGAAAAAGACAGTTATGCCCGCCTGGATGGAAAAAATGTTGTAACCATTAACATTGTAAAGCGTGCCGGTGAAAATTTAATAAGTGCAGCAGGAAAGGTGAAAGATATTGTTGCCCGGATGAAAAGAGATGAAGAACTTCCTCAGAATCTGAAAGTGGTTATTACAGGCGATCAAAGTAAAGCAACAGCAACTTCTTTTAATGATCTTGTAAACACAATTATTATTGGTTTTGTTTTGGTGCTTTTGGTGCTCATGTTTTTTATGGGAGTTACCAATGCATTTTTTGTTGCCCTAAGTGTGCCGCTGAGTGTGTTCGTAGCTTTTTTGTTTTTACCAATTGCAGACGGCATTGTAGGTACAAACGTTACATTGAATTTTATTGTGCTGTTTGGTTTATTGTTTGGCCTGGGAATTATTGTGGACGATGCAATTGTGGTAATTGAAAATACTCATCGCATTTATAACAATGGAAAAATACCAATTATAAGAAGTGCAAAAGAGGCAGCAGGAGAGGTTTTCATACCTGTGTTGGCGGGAACAGCAACAACGCTTGCGCCATTTTTTCCTCTGCTTTTTTGGAAGGGTATTATTGGAAAGTTCATGATCTATCTGCCTACAATTTTAATTCTCACACTTGCTGCATCACTAATTGTTGCATTTATTTTCAATCCCGTTTTTGCAGTAAGTTTTATGAAGCCTGAAGGAAAAGAATATGAAGAATCTAAAAAAAGTTTATACAAAGAATGGTGGTTCTGGGTAGTGGTTGCTTTTGCAGCGCTGATGCATGTATTCGGTTTTCATGGCTTTGCTAATTTCCTTTTATTTCTTGCTCTTC
>JALYYX010000220.1 GCA_030946075.1 Bacteroidota bacterium
CTGAATGAAAATATTCCAAATAATGACCAACCCAATAATACAATCGCAAATGCATGCCATCTTCTTTTATAAATTATGTCTTCACGCTGATTTTTTTTTACAACATTTACATGCGTTCTTTTAAAAACACCGGATAGCATTATTACTGATAAGATTAATGCGAGCAATATCCAAACCATAGGATAACTCTGCCATAACATTTTAAAAGAGATAATCGGATCTTCAGCAAAATTTAAAGCACTTGCATTTATCCGTGTATGATTGTAACTGAAATTTCCAAAATCGGCACCGAAAAAAAATAATACAACAAGGGTTGTAAATGCAAGGTAATAAGACCATATTTTTTTATTTCTTAATGAATAAAAAGGAGAAAATTTTGCACGAACCGAGAGCAATACTATAGGCAAAAGAATTATGGCTATCCACTTTGCATCGAACCGAAAGCCAAGCCAGAACGAAGGGAACAGAGAATCAGCCGGAATATTTACAGGACGAAAAAGAAAAACAGTTGCAATTCTAAATAAAGTGAAGAGAATAAAATAGATAATCCATAGCCGCATTATCCATTGAATAATGGTGGGAACTGTTTTAGGAATTTTTATTTTGTTTATCATTTAAGAAAGAAATGCCGTAAAGATAAAAAACACTTCCTCTAAAAATAGTATTATTGATGTGCGGCTTTTTTATTATTCAGCAGCATGTATTTTGCAGTTTCATAATATGCATTGGTAAGTTCCATCAATAATTTTTTATCATTTGAATTGGAAGGCAGCGGTTCATTATTTTTTGCCGAAGAGAAATCTTCTTTACCTGTTAATAAATATTTTATGTAGCAATATTCATCAGTCATCATACCGATTTTTTTTTCTTCAGGATCAAATAAAAATGCGCTGTTTAAAAATGGCAAAGTTGAATTTTGATTGCTATCAAATAAATTTCTGCCTAAGCTTGTATTGCTGTAATTAACTTTTAATAAATACGCTATTGATGGCACAACGTCAATCTGGGAGCAGGTTTTAGCCGATCTTTCGGGTTTGAGTAATGACGGAGCATAAAATAATAGCGGTACATGTTGCGTTGTAATTCCCTCATCGGTCCAGCATTTCGGAAACATATTTCCGGCATTACCGCGAATGCCATGATCGCCAACAAAAACAAAAATGGTGTTATTAAAATACTTTTCTTTTTTAGCCGCCTCAATAAATTTTTGATAACAAAAATCAGTATATCGGAAAGCATTAAATTCTTCATTGCTTTCAAAACCATATTTTTTTAGCGTGTCGATAGGATACTCTTTTTTAGAAAATTCTGATAGATCTTCTGAAGGAATTGTGTATGGCCGGTGGTTATCTGCAGTTTGAATAACAGCAAAAAAAGGAGAGGTCTGCTGTTTTAAAATATCATTCGATTCTAAAAATAAATGCTTGTCACTTATGCCCCACACGTCTATTGCCTTTGCTTTGTAACTTCCTTCTTCATACAAGTTCAGGTTTGTAATATTATTGGTTAACAAGCCTCTGATGTTTGCCCAGCTTGTACTTCCACCCAGGAAATAAAATTTTTTATAGCCTTGCAAATCATTAATAATTGTATGCTGATCAACGGCTGCAGGGTTTCGGCTTGCTGTATTCGGGCTTTCAACATCCGGAATTCCTGTAACTGTTGCCCACACTCCACGGGCAGTTCCATACGCAGGCGTAAAACAATGATCAAAAAAGAATCCCTCCTTACACATCTCATTAAAATATGGTGTTGCATTTAGCGGATTACCCCACATGCTGCTTTTATATGCGCTAAAACTTTCGCAAATAACCAATACCACATTGGGTTTGATAGTATTACTATCATGGAATTGAAAACTTCTTTCATAATTTAATTGCAGGCTATCCGGTTTTGGAACATTTAAATATGAGGACATTAATGGATAATACTGACGCACTTTCTTTACATCATAATCAGAATGTCTGAATTCAAATGTGCTGAAAAAACTTTGCACAGGATTTAAGGAAACACTTGCTTTAAATTCATCGCTAAAAGTAAATGCATCGCTCCATCTTAATGGGTACTGGCCTAATCTTCCAAAAATACCAAGTGATAATACAAAAAGTAAGATGACAGAAAATATTATTTGAAATCCGGTGGTTTGATAAGATGACAATATTATTATCTTATACCATTTATTAATAAGCCAGGTTATAAAAAGAACCGCAATTATAATGGCAACAATTATTTTTATAACAGGATAAGTTTGCCATACCATTCCGAAAGAAATTTTTGCATCTTCCGTATAATTAAGAACGCTTGCATTTAACCGCTGGTGCAGGTAATCAAAATATTGAAAGTCTATAGCATAAAGAAATATCAGTACGGTTGTGAGTACTATAAAATATATTTTCCATATTTTTTTTGCAGACGTATTTGCAAACGGATCGCAATTCTTTTTTATAAAAAGCCATAAGAAAATGAATGCGAATAGTGCAACAATTGTAAGAATAGTTAGAATGCCTGATTTATTATTTTTTAAAAATAAAATTAATGCAACAAGAGTAAGAAATATAAATACTATCTGAATAATACTAACAACACTTAATCTCTTTTTTGAACTGTATTGTAACGATAGATTGCCAATTAAAAACATCGGTAATACAATCCCACAGGCAGTTCTAAGGTCATACCGCAATCCTAAAACAAAAGCATCAATACAGTTCGTAAAGGTGTAATCTGCAGATTTGAAATGAAGGAAAAAGAACAAACGACATAAAGTCATAGCAACCAAAAAAGTAAGCGCAATGGAAATTGTCCATTTGCTGATTTGGGAAAGCCTCATTCTCTTCATTAAAAATTTTAAATAAAGATAACGCAAAATGAAAGCGATGCAGATGCTGTGCAATAGCTATTTTTGCATACATGTTTTCACAAGGGGCGCTATCAATAATCTTTCCTGAGTCACTAAAACATTTTGATAACTCTTTATTTTTTAAAATAAACGGCGAATGGCATAATACATTTTTTGACTGGCTGCTACCACTAACACGTGAAACTTTTTTCTGGATACCATTTTATTTTTTTTTATTGCTCTTTGCTACAAGTAACTTTAAAAAACATGGGTGGCTTTGGGTATTATTCTTAATAATAAATGTAGTAGTAAGTGATTATGTAAGCAGTACCTTAATTAAAGAGCATATCATGCATCTGCGCCCCTGCCATGATACCTCTATTACTGAACATGTAAGGTTTCTTGTAAAATATTGTCCATCCAGCTCTGGATTTACCTCTTCTCACGCATGTAATTTTTTTGCAGCGGCTATGTTTATCTTTACAACATTAAACGGAGTGATTGGTAAATGGCGATGGTTACTTTTTTTATGGGCTTTCATTCCATCGTATGCGCAGGTATATGTAGGCGTTCATTTTCCAACAGATATAATTGGCGGTGCTGTACTGGGTTTATTACTTGGCTATATTGTTGGATATATTTTTAATAAAAGAGTTGGATTAATGTATTTGATGTAAAGAAATTTTTATGATAGGAATTTTGTTTATACTACTATTGATACTCATAAACGGGCTTGTAGTAATGAGTGAAATAGCATTGATCTCTGCAAAAAGATCAAGGCTTGAGCATCGGGCAGCAAAAGGCGATGCCAATGCACAAACAGCTATTAACCTTCAGGAAAAGCCGGAAGTATTTTTATCAACAGCCCAAATATTTATAACCGTAATTGCAATACTGGAAGGTGTTTACAGTGCTGAAAGATTTAATGGATACCT
>JALYYX010000229.1 GCA_030946075.1 Bacteroidota bacterium
TCTTTATGTTCAGTTTTTGCGCTGATAGATGGAATTCTTAGTAACTCCAGCAATTCTTCTAAAAACCTGTCTTTATTTTTTTCCTGATATTCTTTCCAAGTTTGCATTGTCGATTATTATTTGGATGAAATTATTGCTAACGAAAGTAAGTAATCTGACCCATGATTTGGGCAGATTAATTTGATTTATGAGATAAAAATTGATTAATAATTAGGTCTTAATAATTCGGGGAAGAATCTTTATTAATCTTTTAATCTACATAAATCCCAGATTCAGATAATTAACAGTTCTGATTAAAGATTTTTTTGGATTACCAGTTCCGGATATTATAAATTTGTCTCAGATTGCTTTTCAATTCATCAGCCTTTGTTTCAGTTGCATTATTTATAAGAATGCCTCTGATCAGAGGCTGAGTCTATTATACAGGTACATTAAAATACATTGCATAGCGTTGCCAAACATAATCCCAGTTAACAACATTCCACCAGTTATCAATATAGTCCGCTCTTTTATTTTGATACTTTAAATAATAGGCATGTTCCCAAACATCTAAACCCAATAATGGAAAGCCTTTTACCTCGCTGCCGTTCATTAATGGGTTATCCTGGTTCGGTGTTGATCCAATTTTTAATGTTTTATTATTATCTGCATACAGCCAGGCCCAACCGCTGCCAAACCGATTCTTACCTGCATCACTAAACTGCATTTTAAAGTTTGTAAATGATCCAAAACCTGCATTGATAGCGGTTGCCAACCTTCCACCGGGTTGATTATTGGTTTGTTTAGGCCGCATACATTGCCAAAACATTTCATGGTTATAATGCCCGCCTCCATTGTTTCTCATCTTTGCAGAATATTTTGAAATATTAGCAAGAATATCTTCTAATGATTTGGATGCATCAATTCCTTCTGCCTGTACGGCTTCTTTTAAATTTTTTGAATAGGCCGCTGCATGTTTCGTGTAATGAATTTCCATTGTTGCTGCATCAATTATATTTTCCAGTGCATCATATTTATAAGGCAATGGCTTTTGATCGAACCCTGTTTTAAAAGGAGTTGCAATAGCAGCAACGTTTTTTGCAGTTGAGCATGATTCAAGAAATGTTCCTACTGTACCTGTTCCAATAGTTACGGCCAGCGTACCTTTCAGAGAGTTTTTTAAAAAATCTCTGCGATCTGCTTTATTAAAAGACATAAAATAATTTTTTAGTTTAAGAAGATAATTGTTTTCCTTTTTTAAAAGTACTTAAAACCGGTTTAATAAAATTGTTGATACTTTTAAATGTGCGGTAGTAAAATTCTTTGCTAAATAATTGGGAATCACGGTTGGCTTTATAAGTAAAAAAAATGCCGATGGGCAACAATACAATAATTGACAACCACATACCCGTCATTGGGGTAAGAGCATTTTGTTTTACAAGTTTTTCGCCGAAGGTATTTAGCAAATGAAAAATGGTAAAGAAAAGTAAAGCTGCAAGAATAGGCAGTCCCAACCCGCCTTTGCGAATGATGGAACCTAACGGAGCACCAATAAAAAGTAAGACGATGCAGGCAAATGACAGAGCAAATTTTCTATGCCACTCAACTAAAATATCAAGAATACTTTTTGAATGCACAGAAAAATCAGTTCCTGTAGTCATCATTACACTGCGTGCATTATTTATGGAATTTAATGAAGTTTCATTTACGGCCGCTTTTAATGAATCAGGAATTATATCATCAAACTTTGTAACAATGGCTGCATCTGTTTTTATATTTGCAGCTCTGTCTTTATTTTTTGTATAGGGGAAATAATTATTCAATTCTCTTTGGGTTCTTCTTGCAAATGAATCAGGTTTTTTATTTAATGAATCGAGAATTTTATCAAGCTGCCGCAATGTTTGCATACTATAAAAATTTTTGTAGAGGCTGTCTGGTGTTAGCTGAATATCAAGTTGACCAAGATCAAAAAGTTTATTGTATTCTTTAAAACTCAATCTAATAAATTCATTTTTTAATCCACTTATTTCTCCTTTTTCTTCATATCGGGCGCCGTTTTGTAATTTGAATTCAAGAAATTTTTTATCTGCACTTATTTTCATAACGCCTTTTTCAGAAACTACAGCGTTATCCTGCGGACCGTAAGATTGCTCATAAATTAAAACACCCTTCAAAGTGCTTTTATCTTTATCTTTTTTGGCAACTTTTATTGAGTAGCCTTTAAAGCCATTATAAAAAACACCTTCTTTTAAATCAAATGCAGGGCTTTTGCGATAAATATCATTATAGATAACAGCAAATTTTAAATTAGCATAAGGAATAACATAATTGGCAAACAAAAAGGTTATTCCGCCTAAAACAAGAGCTACAAAAAAAAGGGGCCTCATAAATCTTAATAAAGAAATACCTGAAGATTTAATTGCAACCAATTCAAAATTTTCTCCGAGCTTGCCAAAAGTCATTATTGAGGAAAGTAAAATAGCAATTGGCAGAGCAAGTGTAACAAGCGTTGCACTGGCATACATTATAAATTTCATCAGTGTGAGAAAATCGAGTCCTTTACCAACAAGATCATCAATATACTTCCAGATGATTTGCATTACGAACACAAACAATGTTATAAAAAATGTAACTATAAACGGCCCAATGAAAGCTTTAAGAATTAGTTTATCTAATTTCTTTATCAATGTAGAAGTAAATTATCTTTATCAAAATCTATACTAATATAGTTGCATAGCAAAGCAAAAATACATCTTTCGCCAAAGGAAATTGAGTTGGTACAAAACACTGGCTGGATTTTAACCAAACATATAATTACTAAGAAAGTTTTTGAAATGTTTGGTGATATAAGCAGAGGAATAAAAAATGAAATTGAGCCTTATCATTATTTATTTCCTGAAAACATTAAACATCAGAATGGAAAAATAACCCGGGGAGAAAATTATCGATTGCTTCCGTATGTCATTCTGGATTATCCTTCTTTTTTTTGGAAAGATAGAGTGTTTGCTATAAGAACAATGTTTTGGTGGGGGAATTTTTTTAGTGTTACACTTCATTTATCGGGCGAGCACAAAGAAAAATTTATCCGGAATACTTCAGAAATTTTTTCCTTCTTACAAAAGAATAATTTTTTTATTTGTATTAATGAAGAAGAATGGCAGCATCATTTTGGAGAAGATAATTACATCCCGGCAAAAAGTATTTCATTAGAGCAATCACAAAAAATAATTGGTAAAGATTTTTTTAAGATCTCAAAAAAAATACCGGTAACAGAATGGAATAGTGCAGATAATTTTATTATAAATTCTTTCAGAGAAGTAATGCAATTTCTGGTAATTAATTGCCCAAACGATAAAAAAGATCTTTTACCTGTGTCTCCCAAAGCTGGCTCTGGTCCTTAATTTCCTTCTTTTCGGCAAAATCAGTAATGGTTAAAATAGTAAGATTTGTAACTTCTGATTTATCGATAGTAAATTCAAAATATTCATCTTTAGGGGAATTAACCCAATGATACCGGATAAATTTTCCTTCCTCACTTTCCATTAATTCAGCCTCTTCTGCAGATCCATTCCATGAAAAACTATAAAGCCCATCCTGTTCATCTACTTTATCAGCAAACCACTCCTGCAAACCTGCAGGGCTCGATAAAAATTCATATAAAATACCCGGCGAGCACCTTACGGGATATTCCAATGTATATTTTACTTTCTTAGTCATCTTTTATTAATCTGTCTTGTTATGTGCAATAATAGAAAATAAATCAACGAAACAAAATTTTATTTAGCCATTAAAAAAAATAGTCCCTTAAATTATATACGACTCGCTATAATCTTAAGATTATAATTAAATAAATATTTTGCCACATACTATAAATACTATAATTTACGTTATGTGGCATTATTAACAAAACGTTAACCACATTTAAGTCCAAATTTTACAAGTAAAACCAATAAATATCCGCTTATGAGTATGCGACAACTCAAGATCTCAAAATCCATAACCAATCGTGAAAGTCAGAGTTTAGAAAAGTACCTTCAGGAAATTGGAAAAGTAGATCTTATAAGCCCCGAAGAAGAAGTAAAACTTGCAGTTTTAATAAAACAGGGAGACCAAAAAGCCTTAGATAGATTAACCAAAGCCAATCTTCGATTTGTTGTTTCTGTTGCAAAACAATATCAAAACCAGGGACTCACATTACCCGATCTTATAAATGAGGGCAATCTTGGTTTAATAAAAGCCGCACAGCGTTTTGATGAAACCCGTGGATTTAAATTTATTTCTTACGGAGTTTGGTGGATACGCCAAAGTATTTTACAGGCACTTGCGGAGCAGGCAAGAATTGTTCGCCTCCCATTAAATAAAGTTGGATTAACCAATCGCCTCAGCAGGGCTTACTCTCAATTAGAACAGGAATTTGAAAGAGAGCCAACCCCTGAAGAACTGGCATCTTTTTTAGAAATAGATACTGAAGAAGTAAGAGCAACCTTAAGTGTTGCAACACGCCATCTCAGCATGGATTCTCCCTTAAGTGAAGGCGAAGAAAATACATTGATAGATGTTTTACGCAATCCCAACGCTGACAGCAGCGACCTTAAAATAGAATTTAAAGAGTCATTAAAAAAAGAAATAGACCGTTCTTTAAGTGCTTTAACTGAAAGGCAGAAAGATGTTATCCGTTATTTTTTTGGGATAGGAATTGATCATCCTTTAAGCCTTGAAGATATTGGCCAGCATTTTCATTTAACAAGAGAAAGAGTTAGACAAATAAAAGATAAAGCTTTAATAAAATTAAGGTCGGCCACAAGGTGCGATATGCTGAGAGAATATATGGGTTAGATTTTTCTTAATTTTGTTTCACATATTTTAAGTGAATATGACATTAGTTGTATTCACTTTTTTATTTTTACAAATTCAAAACTTTAAATAGATCATGTTCGAATCATTAAGTGATAAATTAGATTCCGCTTTTAAAAATCTGAAAGGCCAGGGAAGAATTACAGAATTAAATATCGCATCTACGTTAAAAGAAATACGCCGTGCATTGGTGGATGCTGATGTGAATTATAAGATCGCAAAAGAATTTACTGATTCGGTTAAAGAAAAAGCAACAGGCGAAAAAGTTATTAATGCTCTAAGCCCCGGGCAATTAATGGTAAAGATTGTAAAGGATGAACTGGCTGAATTAATGGGCGGTACTGAAAGCGATCTTGATCTGAAAGGCAATCCCACCGTGATTCTTATTGCAGGTTTACAGGGTAGCGGTAAAACAACTTTTAGTGGCAAGCTGGCCAATTATCTTAAAACTAAAAAAGGAAAATCTCCATTGCTTGTTGCTGCAGATATTTATCGTCCTGCTGCAATTGAGCAGTTAAAGATTTTGGGAGAACAGATTAATGTAGATGTATATAATGAGCCTGAAAATAAAGACGCTGTCTCCATTGTACAAAATGCGATTAAAGAGGCAAAGAGTAAAAATAAAAATGTTGTTATCATTGATACTGCCGGCCGTTTGGCAATTGATGAAGTAATGATGACAGAAGTGGCTAATATAAAAGCAGCAGTTAATCCGCAGGAAATTTTATTTGTGGTTGATAGTATGACCGGCCAGGATGCTGTGAATACTGCAGCAGAATTTAATCGCAGGTTAGATTTTACAGGAGTGGTTCTTACTAAATTAGATGGTGATACAAGGGGCGGTGCTGCTATCTCAATTAAATACACAGTAACAAAACCCATAAAGTTTACCAGCAGTGGTGAGAAGATGGATACGCTGGATATTTTTTATCCTGAGCGTATGGCACAGCGTATTTTGGGAATGGGAGATATTGTAAGCCTGGTTGAAAAAGCACAGGAACAATTTGATGATGAGCAGGCAAAGAAACTGGAGAAAAGGATCCGCAAAAATCAATTTGATTTTGAAGATTTTAAATCTCAGCTGCAGCAGATAAAAAAGATGGGAAACCTGAAAGACCTTATGGGAATGATTCCAGGCATAGGCAAGCAAATAAAAGATATTGATATTAACGACGATGCTTTTAAGGGAATTGAGGCAATGATAAATTCCATGACTCTTGTAGAGAGAAGAAACCCTGACATAATAAATCCTAGCAGAAAACAACGTATTGCAAAAGGAAGTGGGAAAGACATATCCGAGTTAAACGCATTTATAAAGCAATTTGAGCAAATGAAGGATATGATGAAGATGATGAATAAAATGCCGATGGGTAAGCTGGCACAATTGGGGAAAAGATAATTTTAAATTTTCATTTGGATTTTGTAGTCTCACTCCTTATCTTCGCAATCCTTTAGAAACTAAATTTAAATAACAACCCAAAAAAAATTTCTATTTTTTATGGCTGTAAAAATGAGATTGCAACGGCATGGCTCAAAAAAGAGACCCTTTTACTTTATAGTAGTTGCAGACGGACGTAGTCCGAGAGATGGAAAATTCATCCAAAAATTAGGCTCTTATAATCCCTTAACAGTTCCGGCTACCATTCAGATCGACAGGCAAAAAGCTTTGGACTGGCTGCACAAAGGTGCACAACCCACCGATACTGTACGCCGAATTTTAAGTTTTAAAGGGGTACTCTTCCTTAAACATTTATTGCGTGGTGTTAGCCTTGGTTTATTTGATGAGGCAACTGCAATGGAAAAATTTACAAAGTGGAGCGGCGAGCATGAGCAGGAATTTGCAAAGCGCCAGGAGAGTCACAAAAAAGCCAGGCCAACCGGCAGACAACCTTTTGTAAAAAAAGAATCTCCTAAAAAAGCTGAAGAAGCCCCGCAGGAAGCAGTTTCACAGGATGCTGATGCTGGCCCCGAAGCTGAACAAAAAACAGAAGAATAAATCTTTACCATAACTATTTACTTAGGGTCCCGGTTTTTACCGGGATTTTTTATTTTTTGTATCGCAAAGTGCGCTAAGATTTTCGCAAAGAACGCTAAAGAATCTTTGCGACCTTTGCGATTCTTTGTTTCCTTTGCGATACATAATTATGGATAATTATTTTAAAATCGGCAAACTCGTTGCCACATACGCATTACAGGGAGAGATAATCTTACAGCACAGCCTTGGCAAGAAAACCTCTTTCAAAGGATTGGAAACACTTTTTATTGAAGAAAAAAAAGACAGCTTCATTCCATACTTTATTGAATCAGCAAAAATAAAAAGTGATACAGAAACGTATATAAAGTTTGAAGGCATAAGCAGCAAGGAAGCCGCACATAAATTGGTGCAAAAAGAAATATGGCTGCTGGAAGATGATTTTAAAAAGTTTGCTCATAAATCTGCACCTATTTCTTTACTTGGTTTTACTTTATTAAATAAAGAAGAAGACCTTGGTGAAATACTGGAAGTTATAGAACAGCCTCACCAGGTTTTATGTAAAATATTATTGGAAAACAAAGAAGCACTCATTCCTATCAATGAAGAATTTTTAGATAAGATAGATCAAAAAAACAGAAAAGTTTTTGTTACGCTGCCGGATGGGTTGTTAGAGATTTATAGGTAGAATTACTTATCTGTTTTTCCTTGGTTTAGATCGAAAAATTATTTCGCTTTTAATTTCCGCGGATGTTGATATGTATTCCAAAAAATCAATAAATCAATTTCATTTTTTAATGGTTTGTGTTTATACACCAATACAATTCGTTTATGAACAATGGTAAAACGTATGTTGGGATATTTTTTATTTCGTTGATTCCCTATTCGCGGATGTTTTGATAAACTGGTAATTTTTTTATCAACCAACAAAACAAAATTACTTATTTCTTTTGCTGTCCATGCTTTCTGTAAATAATCTATGTTGGCCAGATAAGTTCGCCATGCCCTGTTTGTCCAGTTTATTTTACAATCCATTTTGCGTATCGCTTTTGTATTGTTGCATGAGGTATTACCTGCCCATTCTCCGACTCTGTTAATGCAGCTTCCACATCTGCCTTTACATTATCAGGCATTGTATCCCACCAGTCATTATCTGCATCCACTTCCAGCATCGCATGCATCATTTTTACCACTTTTAAATCAGCGGTATCTATATACTTTTTCACTTGCTGACGTATTATTTTTTCTGCATTCATATAAATATTTTTTACAAACAAATTTACTTTTTTCTTTTGAACTTGAAAGACAGGTTACGAAGAATTTTAGATAAGATAGATCAAAAAAACAGGAAAGTTTTTGTAATGCTGCCGGATGGATTGTTAGAAATTTACAGGTAGTAATTTATCTTGTTAAAAGTAAATTTGCTTATGTCTTTCCCCATCCAACCCATCATTGCTCATTTTGATCTGGATTCATTTTTTGTTTCAGTAGAAGTATTAAATGATCCATCATTAAAAGGCAAGCCTGTAATTGTTGGCGGCTCAGAACGTGGTGTGGTGGCGGCATGCAGCTATGAGGCAAGAAAATTTGGAATTCATTCTGCCATGCCTTCATCCCAGGCAAAGCGGCTTTGTCCGCAGGCAATTTTTGTAAAAGGAAATTATGCTGAATACAGCAAATATTCACGAATTGTTACGGAGATAATTGCATCCAAAGCACCGTTATTTGAGAAAGCCTCGGTGGATGAATTTTACTTAGACCTCACCGGCATGAATACTTTTTTTGATGCATTGCAATGGACAATTGATCTGCGCCGGCAGATTATTAAAGAAACAGGATTGCCCATTTCATTTGGATTAGCGAATAATAAAATGGTTGCAAAAATGGCTACCAACGAGGCCAAACCAAATGGATTTTTACAGGTTCCTTTTGGAAAAGAAAAAGAATTTTTAGCGCCGCTTGATGTAAATAAAATTCCCGGAGTTGGCGAGCAGACCGAACAGATTTTAAAACACATGGGAATAAATATCATTGATGATATTCATAATATCAGTGCTGATGGACTAGAAAACAAATTAAGTAAATGGGGAATTGATCTATGGAATAAATCGCAGGGCATTCATACTTCCAAAGTAACTCCCTACCATGAGGCAAAATCAATTTCTACCGAAAATACTTTTGATGAAAATGTTACTGACTTAAAATTTTTAATGAGTGAACTGGTACGCATGACAGAAAAAGTTGCTTATGAATTGCGAAAGGAAGAAAAAGTAGCAGGGTGCGTGGCGGTTAAAATACGTTATCCAGATTTTGAAACAACTTCCCGCCAAACAACCATTCCCTACACTTCAGCAGATGATGAAATAATTCTGGTAATGAAAGATCTGTTTCATAAGCTTTATAAAAAAGGAACACCGATTCGTTTGCTCGGCGTACGTTTGAGCGAATTGACAAACAATGCGGTACAAACAAATCTTTTTAGCAATACTGAGAAAAAAACTGACCTGTATAAAGCAATTAATAATGTAAAGAACCGTTTTGGTAAATCTTTTTTACACCGGGCATCTTCAAAATAATTTCAGTTTGCGAAATTTTGTGGAACGAAAATTTTTCTTTTAAGATTTATATTTATAAAATATTTTTTCAT
>JALYYX010000250.1 GCA_030946075.1 Bacteroidota bacterium
TCTTCCATATAATCAAATACAACAAAATATTCTCCATGTTTACCTGTAGTTCTTGTTCTGCCGAAACCCATATCCATCCCTGCAAGCGTTTGCAATTCCAATGCAACATGTTCAATAATATGCCCCATCCATGTACCTTCCTTTACTCTTGATAAAAATCCTCCCGGCACTCCTTCACTGCATCTGTGTTCCTGCAAGCCGGGTAATAAATTTTCAAGTTTTTCTTTAAACCCAGGAATTTTGTTAGAAGGTTTTTCTTCCATTTCTTCAAGGTCTAATTTTATTTGTATGAGCTTTGGCCTGCGAACACTCCAATAATTTGGGCCTCTCAAAACTTTTATTTCTACAATCTTCATAAAACGATTTATTATTTTAAACGAAAGATTTTTGATTCAGGAAAATTCAAGATAGCTTAATTTCCTTTCATAAATATCAAGCCAGATACTTATGTTTTATTCAATTACATTACTTTTACATAGCAATTTTTTTTAAACAGTTATGCTGAATTAAATTATAAAAGATGGTATACTGTTTTTACGAAAATAAAATTAATGGATCATCCTCTGGGAAAACTTTTTGCAATAGGCGGAGCCGAAGATAAAGGCGTAGACCTTGAAAAGGGACACATCGTCCGTAACAATCTAAACTTTTTTGAGTTAGGCATTCTTCGCCGAATTGTGGAAGAGGCAGGCGGCCCGGATATTCGGATAGAAGTGATAACTACCGCTTCTATGATACCTTACGAAGTTGGGGAAAATTATTTAAATGCTTTTGGAAAAATAGGCTGTACAAACATTGGCGTTATGCCTATACGTACCCGTGCAGATGCGATGAACACTGATTACATTGAACGTATTCGTACTTGTGGTGCAGTAATGTTTAGTGGTGGAAATCAATTAAGATTATCAGCAACTTTTGGCGGAACAGAGATGCTGGGAATTGCTTTGGACAGATATCATGATGAGAAGAATTTTGTTGTTGCCGGAACATCAGCGGGGGCAATGGCAATGAGCAATACAATGATATATGAAGGCAATGCAACCAGAGCACATTTAAAAGGCGAAGTAAAAATTACAACCGGGCTTGGTTTTATGGATGATGTAATTTTCGACAGTCACTTTGAAAAGCGGGGAAGATTTGGGAGACTTGCCCAGGCTATAGCAACCAATCCGCAGTGTTTGGGTATAGGATTGGGAGAAGATACCGGAATGCTTATTACCGAAGGAAACAAAATGGAAGCGATTGGTAGCGGACTGGTGATTATTATTGATGGTCATGATATCCGGCATAATAATATTGCAGATATTCCTGAAGGAAACCCTATCAGTATAGAAAATTTAAAAGTACATTTTTGCGAAAAAGGAAATGGCTATCTTTTGAAAGAAAGACAATTTTTACCGCACGCTGAAGTGTCTACTTTCATAAAAAATAAAGCAGTATAAAGTTTTAATTGCATTATGAAAAGCGTTTTTTTAACCTGTTTTATTTTATTGGTTTTAGCTTTTACTATGCAAAAGAAGAAAAAAATAATTTTTTTTGGAGACTCTATAACATTGCAGGCTGTAGATAAAAATGGCTTTATTGTAAAACTGGATTCAATGCTGCAGAAAAATAATTTAAAGAATAATTACGAACTGGTTGGCTCAGGAATAAGTGGTGATAAAGTGTATGATCTTTATTTAAGAATGGATAGTGATGTATTGTATAAAAATCCTGATGTAGTGGTGATTTATATTGGTGTGAATGATGTATGGCATAAAAGATTACTTAGCACAGGAACAGATTCTGATAAATTTGAAAGATTTTATAATGCCATCATTAAAAAACTTTTAGATAAAAATATCCAAGTGATTCTTTGCACGCCTGCAGCAATAGGAGAGAAGACTGATCTTACCAATGAGCAGGATGGCGATCTGAACAAATACTGTAATATTATTCGCAACATTGCTGCAAAAAATAATTTGCCTTTAATAGATCTCAGAAAAATATTTACATCTTACGATCTAAAAAACAACCCCGAAAACAAAGACCGGGGAATACTAACCAAAGATGGTGTTCATCTTAATGAAAAAGGCAATCAGTTGGTTGCAGATGAATTGTGGAAGGTATTTGTAAAGTAAAAGTATTTATCAAATTCACTTACACTTTCACGAGGTAATAATTCTTCTTCCCCTTTTGAACAAGCAGATATTTTTCGTTCAGTAATTGTGAATCATTTACTTTAAACTCTAAGCTCTCCACTCTTAACTTATTTATGCTTATTCCACCGGCTTGTACCATTTTTTTTGCCTCTCCTTTACTGGGTAAAATTTTTGTATCGGCAAGAAAAGAAATAATGTCAACTCCGGCATTTAAAATTTGTTTTGGAAATTGAATTTGAGATACGCCTTCCATCACCTGCAATAATTCTTCTTCATTCAGTTGTTGTAAAATTTCTGCAGTTTCATTACTGAATAAAATTTGTGATGCCTGCACAGCAAAGTCGTATTCTTTTTTTGAGTGAACAAATGTTGTCACTTCTTCTGCCAGCTTTTGCTGTAATATGCGCAGGTGCTCATTTCCCTGATGTTGTTCTTTTAATTTTTCTATTTCTTGTTTATTTAAAAAAGTGAATGTTTTTAAATACCGCTCTGCATCTGCATCTGCAGCGTTTAACCAAAATTGATAGAACTGGTACGGAGAAGTTTTTTTTGCATCTAACCAAACATTTCCCTTTTCTGTTTTTCCAAATTTTCCGCCATCAGTTTTTGTCATCAACGGGCAGGTAAATGCAAAGGCCTCGCCACCACATTTTCTTCTTATCAGTTCTGTGCCTGTAACAATATTGCCCCATTGATCGCTACCGCCCATTTGTAGTTTACAATTTTTGTTTTTATACAGCCAGTAAAAATCGTAACCCTGTACTAACTGGTAAGTAAATTCAGTAAAGCTCATTCCTGTTTCACCTTCAACCCGTTTTTTTACGCTGTCTTTTGCCAGCATATAATTTATTGAAATGTGTTTGCCAACATCTCTTATAAAATCAAGAAAAGTAAATTGCTTAAACCAGTCATAATTATTCACCATTACTGCGCCATTTGGTTTGGAGGAATCAAAATCTAAAAATTTTTCCAGTTGTTTTTTTACGCAGGTAAGATTATGATTTAATACATCCTCGCTCAATAAATTTCTTTCTTCATTTTTACCGGAAGGATCGCCAACCATACCTGTGGCACCACCGATAAGTGCGATGGGTTTATTGCCGCATCTTTGTAAAAAAGCCAGCAGCATTATAGGTATAAGGTTGCCAATATGCAGGCTATCGGCTGTGGGATCAAAACCTACATAGCCACTGGTCATTTCTTTATTCAATTGTTCTTCTGTGCCGGGCATAATATCCTGAATGAGTCCGCGCCATTTTAATTCTTCTATTAAATTCTTCATTTAAAATTTTATTGTATAACGCATCAAAAATACTATATAAAAAACGGCAACTAACGGCATTTTTTGGCTATGTTTGCTCACTAATACCTAACCCCCATCTTACTCTTAGCTAACATCAACAATAATTATTTAGTTATGTAGTCAATGGGTCATTGGGCGTGGCATAATGATGGTTAGAATGGCACACTGACAAGTGATTATGGTTAAAGCAGCCTTTTATATAGTAAAAGTCTCTTTTAAAAAACTTTTTAAGTGCAATATATATGTTTATAAAACGTTTTTACTAAACACATAATCTATTATTCACTGATATTGTACATATGAGAATTACCCCCATGGCAAAGATGATATGCTTACTTATATTTCCTTTGTCTGTGTTTTCACAATTCAGAAAATACTCCAACGAATTTTTAAATATTGGCGCAGGAGCAAGAGGACTTGCTATGGGCAGCGCCCAGGCTGCATCTGCAAGTGATGGAACAGCGGGCTATTGGAACCCCGCAGGACTTACCAATGTTGAAATACCTTCTTTTAATTTAATGCATGCCAGTTATTTTTCTGACATTGCTAAATATGATTATGGAAGTATTGCAATTCCTGTTAGTGATAATAAACGTACGCTGGGTTTATCTGTTCTGCGTTTTGCCGTAGATGATATTCCTAATACTTTATTTTTAGTGGAACCTGACGGCAGTATTAACTATAATAATATTCAAACATTTTCATCCGCAGATTATGCATTCTTATTTTCATTTGCTCAAAAAATAAAAGATGAGGATGATTTTAAAATGAGCTTTGGCGCTAATGCAAAAGTTATTTACAGAAAAGTGGGAAGTTTTGCCACAGCATGGGGATTTGGGCTGGATGCAGGTTTCAGAGTGCAAAAAAATAACTGGAGTTTAGGTATAGTGGCTAAGGATATCACCACAACTTTCAATGCGTGGTCATTTAATTTTTCAGAAAAAGAAAAAGAAGTTTTATATCTCACTAAAAATGCCATCCCCATAAAATCTACTGAGCTTACGGCACCACGGGTAACTATCGGTGGAGGATATAATTTTGGCGGTGGTAATTCTTTTAGTTTACTGGCCGAGGCTGATGTAGATGTAACTTTTGATGGAAAAAGAAATACGGTTTTCAGCAGCAATACCGTAAGTATTGATCCGCATCTTGGCCTTGAGGCATCAATAAACAACGTATTTTTTATAAGAGCAGGAATTTACAATTTTCAAAAAGCACTTTCAGATGGCGATACAACCAATCAAAAAAAAGTTTGGATATACCAGCCAAGTTTGGGTGCCGGCTTTAAAATAAAAAATGTAAGCATTGATTATGCTTTTTCCAATCTTGCTAACCAATCAAACCCTTTATACTCACATATTTTTTCATTAAAATTTGATTTGAGCAGAAGGGAAAAAGATTAATTATTTTTTTAATTATGAAAAAAATATTACTTCCTGTTTTCATTTTATTATCAGTAGTAAGCTATTGCCAAACCAATAACAGTTGGATAGATTACAGTAAAACTTATTTTAAGTTTAAAGTAGGCGCTACAGGGCTTTACAGAATTTCACAGCCAACATTATCTTCATTGGGTTTGGGTAATATTTCTGCTGATCAATTTCAATTGTGGAGAAACGGTGAAGAGGTAAGATTGTATACAACCTCAGTATCAGGTCCGTTGGCATCATCGGGCTATATTGAGTTTTGGGGATTAATGAATGATGGGAAAAAAGATACCAAACTATATCTTAATTCTGATTTTCAAATGTCAGATCGTTACAGTTTGGAAACAGATACTGCTTCCTGTTTTTTAACTGTAAATACTGCCGGTAATAATTTACGATATACCGATGCTGCAAATAATGTTGCAGGAAATATTTTATCTGCTGAGCCTTATTTCATGAATACCAAAGGTTATTATTACAGAGATAAAATAAACCCTGGTTTTGCACAGGTTGTGGGTGAGTATGTTTATTCATCTTCTTACGATATGGGAGAAGGATGGACAAGCAATGATATTGGCGCAGGCGCAGGCTTTGCACTTACCCAGGTAATTGACAATTTAAATTTATATCCTACAGGCCCGTCGGCCTATTTTCGCATTGCTGCAACAGGTAACGCCTTAAATTCAAGAAATATAAAAGTAACTCTTGCCAATACAGTAGTATTAGATACTGCAATGGATTATTTTAATTATTTAAAAAAGCAGGTAACTAATATTCCTCTTTCAGTTTTTTTAAGTCCGGATTTTATTGGTGTATCAATTCAAAACAATTCTCCGGTTTCCAGTGATCGTATGTCTGTTTCGTTTATTGAACTTACTTATCCAAGTAAATTTAATTTTAATGCAAGTAAAAATTTCTCTTTTGAATTGCCGGCAACAACTACAGGAAATTATCTGGTAATAGATAATTTTAATTATGGCAGTGTGGCCCCCGTATTATTGGATATTAACAGCGGTAAAAGATATACGGCTGATATTTCAACTCCCGGAAAAGTAAAGATTGTTTTGCCTCCGTCATTAAATCCCATCCGCAAATTTGTTTTGATGAGCGAAGATGCATCAAACATAAATTCAGTCTTAAATATTACTCAAAGAAATTTTGTAAACTATTCTCTTGCCTCTAATCAGGCAAATTATTTAATTATCAGCAACAAGGCATTATTTGATAATGGAGCCGGCCAAAATTATGTAGAGCAATACAGGGCATACAGAGCATCAGCTGCTGGTGGAAGTTTTAATGCTAAAATTTTTGATATAGATCAGTTGAATGACCAGTTTGCTTTTGGAATAAAACATCACCCATTTTCAATTAAAGATTTTTTACAGTTTGCCAAAACTAATTTTAGCTCAACTCCCAAATTTGTTTTTATTATTGGTAAGGGGGTAACTTATGTTGATTATTCGTTTATAAAAACTGACCCCCAGGCAGATAAATTAAATCTTGTTACAACATTTGGTTACCCTGCTTCTGATATTCGCCTGGCCTCTGATTACAATAGTTTAGTTCCGGATATATCAATTGGCAGACTATCAGTTATAAACGGCAATGAAATAGCCAACTACCTTCAAAAAATGCAACAGTTTGAGCAGGCACAGGCCTCAACATCGCAAACAGTAGCAGATAAAGGCTGGATGAAAAATATGGCACATGTTATTGGTGGTAAGGATGTTTCAGAAAGTGATCTTTTTAAATTTTATATGGATGGTTTTAAAAGAATAATTGAGGATACTCTTTATGGCGCTAAGGTTGAAACTTTTTCTAAATCTTCCACAGCTGCTGTTCAAATATTTGCAAGCCAAAGAATCGAAGATCTTTTTAAAGAAGGTATGAGCATGATCACTTACTTTGGCCATTCATCTGCAAATACTCTTGAATTTAATTTGTCAAGCCCAGAGAATTACTATAACCAGGGTAAATACCCATTCTTTAATGTTAACGGATGTATTGCGGGAAATAATTATAGTTCAAATATGCAGCGATTGTCAGGAGATTTTACACTTTCTGAAAAATATGTATTAACCAATCAACGGGGAAGTATTGCATTTTTGGCAAGCTCACATCTTGGCATTCCACCTTTTTTAAATAATTATCAGCGTGAATTTTATAAAGAGTTAGGGGTAAATAGTTACGGAAGTGCAGCAGGTACTGTAATTAAAAACACTATCCGCAATTTAGGGGGCGCCAATCCAAACCTTGATTTTTATACAAGAATGCATGCAGAAGAAATGAACTTAAATGGGGATCCTGCTCTAAAAATAAATCCGCATCCAAAGCCTGATTATGTAATAGAAGATCCGATGATCACTATTAATCCGAACATTGTTTCTGTAGCAGATAATTCTTTCGGTATTAAAATTAATATGCTCAATATTGGCAAAGCAATTAACGATTCAATAAGAGTAACAGTAAAAAGAACCTTGCCTGATAATAGTGTTACAACATTATACAACAGAGTTATTGTTGCAATAAAATATAGTGATTCAATAAATCTTACAATACCTATCAATCCTATAACTGATAAGGGGCAAAATAAAATAACTGTAACACTTGATGCAGATAATCATGTTGATGAAATGTCTGAATTAAACAATACTGTAACAAAACAATTCTTCATTTTTGAAGATGAAGTAAGGCCCGTATATCCTTATAATTATGCGATAGTTAATAAACAAAATTTTAGTTACTATGGCTCAACTGCGAACCCACTTACAGGGCAACGCCAGATAGTAATGGAAGTTGATACTACTGAATTATTCAATTCACCATTTAAAAAATCGTTTAGCACAACCACAACCGGTGGTGTTATACAATTTACATCTTCAATATTGTATGTTGATAGTACTGTTTACTATTGGCGTATGGCTATGCAGCCTGTAAGCGGGCCATACATCTGGAATACTTCTTCTTTTGTTTATTTACCAAATGGTGGTGAAGGATTTAATCAATCACATTATTACCAGTTTTTAAAAGATACTTATAAGCAAATACATTTGGGAAGCGACAGAGTATTTGATTTTGATGTTGCCTCACGCAGTTTAAATATTCGCACAGGACTCTATCCTTACTATGATTTTGACAGGATTGATGTAAGCTTGGATTTTGCAAAGCTTGAAAATTATGGCTGTAAGTATAACAGTTTACAATTTTATGTATTTGATTCTTCTACACTGCAGCCAATGCCAAATTTTAATGTAGGCGCGAATGGAAGATTCGGAAGTTGGCTTGTTTGCTCCCGGCCAGTGAGATATTTTTTCGAATTTCCATATACCGATCCGCTTTACAGAAAAAGAGCAATGGATTTCATTGACAGTATTCCCGCCGGGAAATATGTTGCCATCACCAATTTAGGAATAACAAGCAATACATCATTTATTAAAGACTGGATGGCAGATACTGCAACGTTAGGCTCCGGTAATTCTCTTTACCATAAATTAAAATCAATAGGGTTTACACAGATAGATAGTTTTACTACCAATTTGCCATTCTTATATTTCTATCAAAAAGGAATTACAAGTTATCCTTCTAAGCAGTTCATTGGGCCAACTGTCGATCAACAAATTGGCCAATCATTTCTTTTAAAAGCAAAATATAAAGATGGTGAAATTGAGTCTCCCCAGTTTGGCCCTGCAAAAGCATGGAAAGCATTGCATTGGAGAGGAACAGATCTTGAAGCTTCTGTACCAGATAGTGTATCAATTGAAGTGTATGGAATTACTATAGCAGGCAATAAAATAAAACTTGCAACTGTTCGTCCGGCAACTGATACAAGCCTTGCATTTATTAATGCTGCGGTTTATCCTTATATCACTTTAAAGATGCTTAACAGCGATCAAATAAATACTACACCAAATCAGCTAAGATATTGGAGAGTTAATGCCGACTATGTGCCTGAAGGAGGCATTGCACCAAACATACTTTTCCAAATGAAAGATACTGTTGAAATTGGTGAGAACATCAATTTTGCCATAGCATTTAAAAATATCAGCCAAACAGCATTTGATAGTTTGAAGGTGAAGTTTATAATAACTGACAAAGACAATCAACAGCACATAATTAATATTCCTAAACAAAAAGCACTGCAGGCAGATAGTACATTAATTGTTAGCTATACAATTGATTCAAAAAATTATTATGGAATGAATACTTTGTTCGTGGAAGTGAACCCTGACAATGACCAGCCTGAGCAATATCATTTCAACAATTTTATTTATAAAAATTTCTTTGTAAAAGGCGATAAAATTAATCCGCTGATTGATGTAACCTTTGATGGTGTACACATCTTAAACAGAGACATTGTTTCGGCAAGGCCACATATTGTAATTAAGTTAAAAGATGAAAGTAAATATCTTGCATTAAGTGATACTTCACTTCTTAAAGTACAATTGCGTTTACCGGATGGCACATTAAAAACATACAGGATAGATAACGATACGGTTAAGTTTACTCCTGCAAACCTGGCTAATGGCGAAAATACCGCCACTATTGACTTTACGCCACTTTTACGGGGTGACGATGCGGAATATGAATTAATAGTTTCGGGAAAAGATGCATCAAATAACGCTGCCGGACAAATTGCGTATCACGTAATATTCAGGGTAATAAATAAACCGATGATATCAAACCTGTTGAATTATCCAAATCCGTTTACTACTTCAACAGCATTTGTATTTACAGTAACAGGCACACAGCCACCGCAAAATATACGCATACAAATTCTTACTATTACCGGTAAAATTGTAAGAGAGATAACTAAAGATGAACTAGGCCCGATACACATTGGCAGAAATATAACTGATTTTAAATGGGATGGTACAGACATGTACGGGCAAAAGCTTGCTAATGGTGTTTATTTGTACAGAGTGCTTACCAATTTAAATGGGAAGAGTCTTGATAAATTTAAAGATACAGGTGATACTTCTGATAAATATTTTACAAAAGGGTATGGTAAAATGTATTTTATGAATTCAAGCAAGTATTAGAACAGTAAAATTCTAAAATTAAAGTCCCGTTTTTCGGGCCTTTTTTATTGCAGGATTGTTTTTAAATAATTTCCCAGCATTCCTGAATACTTCCCTGCACCCTTTATATTTACATGATCTGCATCAGTAAAATCTTCAGGTAAAAAGCCGGGTCCGTCAAACCGTTTAATTTTAAAATTATTTTTACTGCAGATAGAAAGTATCATATTTTCTATAGCCATATTTTCATCAGCAATATTTTTAGGGATGAGCCCACCATTATGATACTGCGGCGGATAAATAAATATTACATCAGAATTATTTTGTTTACAGATGTTTATTAATCTATCCATGATCTTAACCGCTTCGGTTTCTATGGAAGAAATCGTTGTATCGTTATTATCAGAAAGATTTAATTGTTTTACCTGATAATTAAAAAATCCCCTCCATTCATATGTATGTTTATCAATATTTTTTAATTTGGTTTCATCGGCACTGCTTTTACCGTTAAGCCCTTTGGCAATACAGGTTCTGTCATAATCATTAAAAAAGCAATATTTTAAATAGGGAAAGAATTCTAAGAACTCTGCATGATATCCAAACCTTTTTACCTGTTGTTTCACTAAAGTATTTTTTATATAATAAAAAAACATTGGCGTTAAAGGGCTTTTATTCCGCAGTTGAAAAATTCTATAATCGTATGTAAGCACAACATTCTTTGGCGCTTTATGTTTTTGAAGATAAGCTTCTAAAAAAAATAAGGAGAGTGCTATGTCACCTCCTCCCAAACCAATATTGTAGCTTTTAGTTTTACAAATGCTGTCAATAAAATAGGGGTTTATTCCAAAGTTTGCTCTTGAGTTGCCGAGATAAATCACATCATTGTATGAAGTGTCTTTTAAAACAAAATCCATCTTTTCAAAGTAAGGTTCATAAAAATTTCTATAGCCTTTTTCAAAAAAAATATCACACACTTTTAAAAGAATAAGAGTAATTAAAATAACAAGCGCTATTTTTTTATAGGGCATCATCAGAACTGAAAATAAATAAATACTGTTTTATTAAAAACACCTGTAAGTAAAATGGCTGTCAGTATCATTACACAGAAAATAATATCTTTTGATTTTGATTTATTAAGAACAAACATTTTCGGATCAGTATATTTTTCAATGGCAAACATGCCCCCAATCGTTAGTATAATATACATTATTGTTATGCGGCTATACGGTACAGCATTATCATTCAATCCTGCGGGATACAATGCAACATTGGTTTTAAAAGATAGTGCCTGCTTAATAACGTTCACTGCGTTTTCAATTGATGATGCCCGGAAAAATATCCATGCAAACAAAACTATAAGCATACTGATAAAATAATTGATGATAGTATGTTTTGGAATTGCTGTAAATCTTTCTAAAATAATTTCTGTTACTCTCGCCATCCCATGTATTAAACCCCATACAATAAATGTCCACCCTGCCCCATGCCATAATCCGCTTAGTGCAAATACGATTAATAAATTTACATAAGTGTTCACGTATCCTTTTCTGTTTCCGCCCAAAGGCTTATATAAATAATCTCTGAACCATGTTGAAAGAGAAATATGCCATCGTTTCCAGAATTCTCCTATTGATCTTGCAAAATAAGGACGGTTAAAATTTATCATTAGGTCATATCCCATAACTTTTGCGCAGCCAATAGCAATATCAGAATAACCTGAAAAATCACAATAGATCTGAATAGCAAAAAGAAAGATGCCAGCCCACACAATAATAAAATGTTGTTGCCCCGGATGATTAAAAACAGCGGAAACAAAATCTGCTATCCTGTCTGCAATAACTACTTTTTTAAAAAATCCCCACAGCATCAATCTTATGCCGTTTAATAAATTATCCCAGTTAAAATATTGGCGTGTTTTAAATTGCGGAAACATGTGTTGTGGCCGCTCAATAGGGCCTGCAACTAATTGCGGATAAAACATAACATACAAAGCATATAATCCTAAATGCCTTTCCGCTTTATATCTTCTGTAATACACCTCTATAGTGTAACTCATTGCCTGGAAAGTATGAAATGATAAACCGATAGGAAGAATGATATTTAAAAACGGAAGATGGCTTTTTGTGACTGCATTTAGATTTCCGGTAAAAAAATTATAGTATTTAAAAATGGCCAACACACCAAGATTGGCCGCTATGCTTGCTATCAGCCATACTTTTTTATTCTTGGTGGAGGTTTCAATAAAAATACCTGCAGTATAATCTACGGCAATTGTAAAAAATAAAATAAGAAGATATACAGGAATAAAATAGCAATAAAAAACGGAACTTGCGGCTAGTAAAATCAACCACCGCCCTTTGTGCGGAGTAATAAAAAATAAAATTGTAGTAATTGGAAAGAAAAATAAAAATTCCCAGGAATTAAAAAGCATTATATCTCTTTAGGATTATTATTTGCTGCGCACAAAGTACAAACAAAATATTTTTAGATTGAAAATCTTACAATAATACATGGCTAAAATAGGAATCAACATAACAACGGGAAGTTTACAAAAAGAAGAAATAATTGTAGGCATCGATTTGGGAACTACTAATAGCTTGGTTGCCATCATTCATCCTGAAACAAAAAAACCGGTTGCTATTAAAGAGCATAATACATCATCTCTCGTTCCTTCAATTATTCATTTTGAGGAAAACGGAAGTGTTACTGTTGGCGAAAATGCAAAACAATACTTAATTTCTGAGCCTCAAAACACTATTTTCTCTGCAAAAAGATTAATGGGAAAATCTTATGCTGATATAAAAGATAACGGCTCTGTTTTTACTTATAAAATTATTGATGACAATACAGAAAGTCTTGTAAAGATTCAAGTAGGAGAGAAATTTTATTCTCCTGTTGAGCTTTCTTCTTTTATTTTAAAAGAATTAAAACAGAGAGCCGAGCATATTTTAAAAACGCCTGTAAACAAAGCCGTAGTTACAGTTCCTGCCTATTTTAATGATGCACAACGGCAGGCAACAAGAGACGCCGGAAAGCTTGCAGGGCTTGATGTTTTGCGGATTATTAATGAGCCAACTGCCGCAAGCCTTGCTTATGGAATAGGCCTGCATAAAGAAGATCATAAAACCATTGCCGTATATGATTTAGGCGGGGGAACTTTTGATATTTCTATCTTAAAAATTGCCCATGGAATTTTTGAAGTGCTTTCAACAAATGGTGATACTTATTTAGGTGGCGATGATTTTGATAATGCAATTGTAAAATATTGGATAAGCCAATCAGGAATAAGTACTGATGAATTAAAGGCCAATAAAGAATTTGCACAAGCCATGAGATTGAAAGCAGAAGAAGCAAAAAAGCATCTTAGTTTTAATGAAATTTTTAAAGATGAATTAAATGGTAAGGAATTAAAAATTTCTAAAGAAGAATTTGAAAAATTAATTAAACCTTTCGTTGATAAAACAATTTTATCCTGCAAAAATGCTTTGAAAGATTCATCGCTTACAATAAAAGATATTGATGAAGTAATAATGGTTGGCGGTTCAACAAGAGTACCGTTCGTAAATAAAAGCATTTCAGATTTTTTTGAGAAAGAAGTAAATATCTCAATGAATCCTGATGAGGTAGTAGCATTAGGGGCAGCTTTACAAGCAGATATTTTAGCCGGAAATAATAGAGAATTTTTGTTGCTGGATATTACACCCCTCTCTCTTGGAATTGAGACCAGGGGCGGTTTAATGGATGTTCTTATTCCAAGAAATTCTAAAATTCCTACAAAGGCATCACGGCAATATACAACCCAGGTAAACGGACAAAGCGGAATAAAAATTTCAGTTTACCAGGGCGAAAGAGATCTTGTAAAAGATAACAGAAGGCTTGCGGAATTTAATTTAACAGGTATCCCAGCTATGCCTGCAGGCTTGCCTAAAGTTGAAATTTCTTTTTTAATAAATGCTGATGGAATTTTGATTGTGAAAGCAAAAGAATTAAGAAGTGGTGTTGAACAAAGTATTGAAGTGCAGCCGCAGTATGGATTAACAGATATGGAAGTAGAAAAAATGTTGCTGGAATCTATCACACATGCAAAAGATGATATTGCAACACGAGCCTTACTGGAAGCAAGAACTGAAGGTGAGCAGCTTTTGGAAACCACAGAAAAATTTATTCAAAAAAATGCAGTGCATTTGTCGCAAGATGAATTAATGGAAACCGCAGAAGCTATGCAGGCATTGCAACTTGCGCTCACTATGGAAGATAAAGATCTGATTCATTCAAAGATTGAAACACTCAATAATATTTCACGTCCCTATGCTGAAAGAATAATGGATACTGCAATTTCAGGAGCTATGAAGGGTAAAGTGATCTCCTGATAAATGGGGGATTTAGTAATAACAGGATAATTATTCCACAAAAAATTGTTAGACTTATTATCATTCCAACAATAACTTTTTTTGGCTCAAAAGAAAATATTATTTCATTTTCTCCTTTCGCAATCGGAATGTATATAAGACCAAAAACACCTTTTAGAACTTTTTTCTTTTCTTTTCCATTATTATAATACCAATGAGGATAATAAGCTTGGAGCAAGGCAATATTGTTGGAGTCAGATGACAGAATTTTAAAAGCCAATTTATTTCCTGTGAAGGAAGTTATCAGAGGTTGTGATTCTGTTGGGTTTTCGGTAAAAAGAAAATTGCGTTCTGATGGATTAAAGCTTGGCTCAACTTCAATCCATTTAAAATATTCTTTCGTATTTTTTAACATAATTGGATAAGGTACTTCACTTATAACACCGATTTGTTTATTGTACAAACTCCAGTCACCAATCAGTCCTTTTTCTTCAGGTGTAATTGTATCATTCATAATTATTGGCTGCAGCTTTGGTAACGGAATTCCTTTTGGCGATTTGTTTAAAACATGCTGCACTTCTGCAACTG
>JALYYX010000268.1 GCA_030946075.1 Bacteroidota bacterium
AGGTTTTGTCAGAAGGATAAACAAAGTGTGGTTCTACATTTGTTTTATCAATAACCATTTGCATAAACTCACCTTCATCATTTTTAAACCCCGGAAATCGTGCACTAAATGTTTTTTGTTTAAATGCAGAGCTTTCAAAGCTATGCTCAGACTTATTTCTTTTTAGAAGATAATCTATAACACAAACAATTGAAGAGCTATCAATTCCGCCGCTTAAACTGCTGCCCACATTTACATCGCTCCTTAGCCGCAGGTTGACAGAGGTATAAAAAAGCTCATTAAGTTTTTCTGCGGCCTTTTGGGCAGTTGTTGAATAATCAATATGGTTGGTATTAATTCTCCAGTACTCTTTAATTTGTAAATCAATTTTTTCGATATCAATATTTAAATAATGGGAATGTGGTAATTGAAAAATATCTGTATAAAAAGTTTCAGACAAATCACTTTTATTATTGAGATAACCCAGGGCAAGATAATTATAAAGCATTTTATTATTTATGCTATAATCTGAAGAGTAAGCTTTAAGGGCTTTTATTTCTGATGCAAAAAGGAAATATTCATTTTTTTTGTGCATGTAAAAAAAAGGCTTTTCTCCGAACCTGTCTCTGGCACAAAAAACTTTACGTTCTTTATTATCATAAATAGCAAATGCGAACATTCCATCTAATAGGTGTAAACAATCTTCTTTTTCTGCGTGGTACAAGGCGAGCAGTACTTCAGTATCAGAATGTGTTTTAAAACTATAGCCTTTTTTAACCAGGTCATTTTTTAGTTCTACATAATTGTATATTTCACCATTAAAAATTATGGTATACCTATCCATGTAATGCATAGGTTGCGATGCTGCTTCACTCAGGTCAATAATGCATAAACGCCTATGCCCTAGTCCTGTTTTTCCATCCTCACTAATCCAATGCCCTTCCCCATCTGGTCCACGATGCACAAGTGTATCCGTCATTATTTTTAATCGTTGACGTGATATTTGATTAGGATCAATATGTATTATACCTGCTATGCCGCACATTCTTTTTAATTTAATATACTTTATTACCCGTATTTAATTTTACTAAGATTGAATTAATTGAATTGCGATTTAAAAAAAATACCATCACCATTAATAATATAGTAATAATAATTTTTACGAAAATCTGGATCCATAACTCATCAAAATTTATAAATCTAACAGTTATAACTACAGCGAGGAAACCAATTATTACAATTCCTACCTCTGTAAATTTATAGGGGATAAAATAAATTTTTTGCCCTCGATAAAAAAGGTATGTAGGAACAATTATCTGTGCAATTAAGGTTGCCAACGCAGATCCTTCTTTGCCATACTTTGGAATGAGGAAAATATTAAGGCAGATAGTAATTATTGTAGCATATAACATTGCCATGCCATAGGGTGCAGTAACTTTTTTTATAGAAAGCCCTATGATTGCTATATATGTAAGCCCGATAAGAAAAAGATTGTATCCTAAAATACCTGCCACCCAGGCTGAATCATAATACGGGGGTGTGGTAAAAATCATTAATGCCTCCGGGGCAAAAAGCATTAATAAAGCAGCCAGCAAACCAATGATATATCCATACAATAAAAAAACATTGGCATATATTTTTTTAGCCTCATGGTTGTCAATTATAGAAAATGCAAACGGACCCCAGGCCTGCTGAAATGCACCTGTAAATAAAGATAGGGAGGATGCAAGCAGGGCTCCAACTCCAAACAATCCTACCTGTGCCGTGCTTTTTGTAAAATATGCTATAAAGTAAGAGTCAGTATTGTTAAGCAACCAATATGATAATGCAGCAGGGAGAAAGGGTAAAGCAAATTGAAACATAGCTCTTAATCTCTCCTTATTAAAATATGTAAAGCTTAACCACCCTTGTAATTGAATAATAGCAATTATACTAAACACAGCGGAACTTATAGTAAGTGCAGCAAACACTCCAGTTATGTGCCAGTGAAGTACTATTACAAAAAGAATGGTGAGCCCAATAGTAGTTAGTGTTTGAGTAATGGTAAATACTACTGTTGCTACAGGCCTACGGTGTACCCTGTACCAATTAATTAATACGTTAGGAAGAATATTTGTAATAAGTGAAATAGCAGGGAGAATAATAAATATTGGTTTGCCTGTAAATTCTTTATAAAAAGTTTTTGTGATGAATGGGCTTGCTATAATGATTGCGATACTTACTATTACTGCAGCTGTTATCTGAAACCAAATGTAACTTCCAAAAGATTTCTTATGATCTTCTTCTTCTTTAGATTCATAAAACCACCTGCCGACAGAACTATCCAATCCACTAACAACCAAAATGCTTAATAAAAAAAAGGTAGTATTGATTAAATTAATAATTCCATAATCTTTCGGCAGAAACAAACGGGTATACATTGGAACTAAAAAGATTCCTATCATTTTGCTAACTATACCCGGTACTCCATATATCAGTGAATCGCTAGCCAGCTGTTTCAGGTGTTTAAGCATTATAATTTTCTTTTTCTTTCAATGCCTTTGAATAAATATCCATCAATTGTAAAGCAATTTTATCTGCATCATGAAATTTTTCAACAAAGGCTCTGCTTTTCATCCCTATTTCATTTCTTAGTTGCGGGCTTTCTAATAATTTTATCAGTTGTTCCTTAAAATTATCAGGATTACTGTTAACAATTGGGCATTCTTTAGATAAGCCAGCTTCAAAAACTTCTGGCAATATATAAGCCATCACCGGCTTTCCAAATGACATTGCTTCCATCGCTGCCATACCATACCCTCCTAAAATAATCTGATCAATAAAAATATCGGCTTTTTGCATTAAATCTAAAACAGTTTCTCTGGTTACATCATGTAATAAAATAAATTCAAACTCGTATAACTGCTTTAGCTCTTCTATAATTGGCAAAATGATATTACTTCCCTTTGCACTTTTTGCAGTAGGTGAATGAATGAGAACCGGTTTACGATTTGAAATAAGAGGGTATGAAGGGATAAAATTTTTTACATTAATTCTTTGATAAAGCAGAATTTTATTTGGAAATAATTTTTTATTTATCCATAAGCTCATTTCTGCACAGCCAACCGCAATAGCATTAACGACTGAGAATTTTTTTTGGATAATAATTTTATAATTGCTTTGCTCTATTTTTTTATATTCATAACCCTTATCAAATACTTCTTTGTAGTATTTATTAATGGAAAATGCAATTTCCGGATTGCGAATATCGCTGCCTACCCATTCAATAATAATAAGTTTTTTTTGAAGAAAAGCCCATTTCAAATCCCACCCGTTTCTTAAGGCATAACCCCAAACATAATGCAACACATCTGCCTCTTTAATCATTTTTTGTATAGTTCTGATATTTTTTATTTTGCGAAAAGCCCATCTGAAAAAATTTATTTTAGATCCTTCTTCCTCTAAATATATTGCGTTGTTATTTGCTGTTTGATATTTGTGTTTGGATAAGATTAAACAAGTTGCATTTATGCCGGGAAGTTTATTTAATGCGTGGGCTGTTATAGACTGCATAGATGCAATGTTCCCCGGTAAGAAAAGTATTTTCATTATTCTATCAAATTAATCTTCTTCTATATCTGCATCCCAAATAATTACTTTTTTATTATTTATAATAGTGAATGCTCCGGGATATGGTTTAGTTTGCGCTCTGATAAAATCCTTAATTTTTTTGCTGTTCCAGTTCCAGTCTATTTTACCATCTTCCTGCTTTCGTTGCGGAAAAATCTGCCTTTTATTTTCATCCTGTTTAATTCTGGGAGCCGAGTTTGTTGCTAACAATGGTAAATATTTTATTAATATATTTCTTGCTGCTTGTTCAGCTTTTTTGTACAATGTTTTTATTGTATCCTCATCATTAATTTCAATTTCTTCCTGTGCAATTATATCCCCGGAATCTATGCCTTCATCAAAATAAAAAAATGTTACACCTGTTTTATTCTCTCCCATTATTATTGCCCACACTAACGGGGCTCCGCCACTGTAGGCCGGTAAAAGAGAATTATGGATTCCGGTAAATGTATATTGCCTAAGTAAGTTGGCGGGGATCAAATGATACCAACCTATTACTACTATTAATTCCGGGTTACATTTTGAAAGAAAATTCCCCAATTTTGATTCTTTCATATTTTCTTTCATTCTGTAAAAAAGAATGTTATTTCTTTCTGCATAGTTTTCAAAATCTTTATGCAATATATTATTTACCCCCTCTTTGTTATATGAAATAGAAAACCTTTGCTCATTACTTATGATTCCAACAACTTCTATTGCTTCATTTTGCCTGATTGTAAGCAAGCATTCAAACCCAAAAGTAGTGGCACCAATAAAAACAATTTTCATAAAAATTATTTTACAAACCTTCCGCTATAGCAGGATTCTTCCTCGTGAAAAAAGCTGACAGATAGATGATTTTTAGTGATCAATTTTTCAAATTCTTGTTTACTAAAACGTTTTGCGTTGCTGGGAGCAAACCAATCGTAATTAGTGCTCTTGTTCAGCTCAAAGCTCCAATCTTCCTTCCAAAAGCATTTTAAAAAATTCCAGTAAATAAATCTTTGTATATCATATTCTCCGCCTTTAATACCAAGTATCGGAATATCAGGGCAAATAAAATTTGTTTTTAAATTACTCAGGTTTCTTCCAAGAACGGTTAACTGCTCACTTAACTCCCACATTTTATCATTAGGTATATTATGTGTTTGCTTTCTGAAATAATCATCAACTAATTCTCTTGGCAAAGCTTTTTTTCTATAAACATAACAGGCAAATTCACCGCCAGGTTTAGTAATACTACAAAGATGAGCAAATGTTTTTTCCGGTATTTCTGTATGCATAATTACCTGGTCGCATACGGTAAAATCAATGCTATTATTTTTTAATCCGGTATTGGCAATATCTGCTTTTAAAAAAAAAAGATTGGGAATATTTTTAAAATTTTTGGCAGCGATATTAACAGTATCTGAAATATCAATACCTAACACAGTACTTTGCGGAGCAAGCTTTGCAAACCATGCAGCTTTATAACCAAGTCCGCAACCGGTATCAAGAATGTATTTTTTTGTTGAAAGGTATTTAGCCAGGTTTTCTTCTGTATTAAAACCATATAATTCTAAGAACCAATTATATTGAAAACGATAAAGAGCTTCTACATCATCGAGTTTATTTACCTCTTGCCATTTATCAGTAAATATATCTTTGGTTTGTTCCTGGTTATTTTCGTTAGTATTACATGCAAGGTTCAGGTAAATAATATTTTCTTTTAATACAGCAGGCGAATTAAAAAGGCTTATTAAATTCTCTTCCATTTAGGCAATTTTTTCATTATTTAAAAACAATCTACACCACCATTCAAAATTCATAAAGCTCCATAATAATAAACGATGGTTAATGTGTTTATTACAATGTTCATCAACAATTTTTTTTACATAATCCGGATTAATAAATTCTGTACTTGCTATGTTTTTACCTAACAGAAGGCCCTTGACATATTGTGCATTTTCACCGCGATACCAACTTTCATCCGGTGCACTAAAACCTTGTTTTTTGCGGTTAACTATCTTTGCGGGCAAAATATTTTTCATAGCCTGGCGCAATACATTTTTGCCATCATCATATTGAGTAAAAATATTTCGTTTTTTACCGATTATATTTTCATCAATACGCTTCATGTTTTCCAGGTTAGCCAGCTTATATTTTACAGGAATTTTCTGTGCAAAGTTTACAAGCTCATTATCTAAAAAAGGAAATCTTTCTTCTAATCCATTAGCCATTGCTAACTTATCTCCAACCAGCAATAGGCCTGGTAAAAAAGTTTTTATTTCAAAATACAAACTATTTTGAATGTGCTCTTCCGGGTTGTTATACCGCAGTTTATTATTAAAGGTAAAAACTCTTTCAAAAACCCTGCGGGGTTCTTCAATATCTATCTGGCTTTGTATGTGCGGCTGAAAAAGTTTATGTTTATTTTCATCTAATACCAGCCTTTGCCAAAAGCCATAATAATTATTAAAAAACTCTTTTGAATTTAATGATTGAAAAACCCTGTAATAACGCCAGGGATAACCGCCATATAATTCATCGCCACCAGTTCCCTGTAAACAAACCTTTACGAACTTACTTGCCAGCCTGCTTATATAATAATTTGGATAACTCATCCCCACTCTCAGATCTTCAAGATGCCAAACAACTCTTGGTAAACTCCATCGGATATCGCCGGCATTTAGTACCTGCTCGTAGTGTTCTGATTTTATAAAATTTGCTGTAAGTTCAGCGTCGATCCGTTCATCAAAATCAATTTCATTTCCTGATACTTGACTCATTTCGAATCCGGCTGTAAAAGTGTACATTCTTTTTACATGCTTGCTGGCTAATATGCTTAAAGAACTGCTATCCATACCGCCGCTTAAATAGCTTCCTACCGGTACATCAGCAATCATTTGCCTGGCAACAGCTGCGTCAAGTAACCTTTCTGTTTCTGATTTTGCTTCCTGTGCCGTCATGGTATTATCCGGTTCGGTAAAATTATAATCCCACCATGAGCGGTGTTTAAAATCAGGATTGTTTAAACTTATTTTTATAGTATTGGCAGGAGGGAGCATGGTTACCCCTTTGAACAAAGTATGATAAGCAAATAAGTTTTGGAAGGTAAAATATTCATTTAAAGCTTCAGGATTTAATGCTACTTTAAAATCCGGATGTTTGATGAATGCTTTTATTTCTGAAGCGAATAAAAAAGTTTTTCCATTGCTCCAATAGTAAAGAGGTTTTACGCCAAACCGGTCCCGGCTAAGCCAAAGTTCTTTTTTGCTTATATCCCATGCAGCAATTGCAAACATGCCATCTAACCTTTCAAAAAACGATGAGCCATATTCTGCTAAACCTTCGCAAATAACTTCTGTATCACTTGTAGAAATGAACTCATGTCCTTTTAGACGAAGCTCTGTCCTTAATATTTGATAATTATAAATACATCCGTTAAAAACAATAACCCATTTTCTATTTTGCGAATACATGGGTTGTGCGCCTTTTGGAGAAATATCTAGAATGGCTAATCTTCTGTGCCCTAATGCAAGATATTCATCAATAAATTCTCCACTATCATCAGGACCTCTGTGAGCAAGGGCATCACTCATTGCCTTGATAGTTTGATACGATTCCGGTTGCCGGGTGAAATTAAATATGCCTGTAATTCCACACATTATTTGTGAGACAGAATTTTAAGATGTTCAATTATATAATCAAAATCTTCCTTTACCATTTTATTATGCATCGGTATGCTCATTGAATACTGATCGGCTTTATAAGCCTGAGGAAAATCATGAGGTTTGATGGTGTACATTTTTGCATATACATCTAACATGTGCACAGCGTGGGTTCCCGGACGTGTGGAGATTCCATTTTGTTGCAGGTATTCCATCATCTCATTTCTTCTCATTGGCGACCGATCTTCATCAACAAAAGTTACATAGCTTTGCCAGCCATGTTTGTAGCCTTTTGGAACGTCAGGTGTTTTTAGCCAATCTATCTCTTTCAGATTTTCGGCATAGTAATCGGCCCAGCGCTGGCGTTCATCAATAAACTTATCAAGTTTTTTTAATTGCACTACACCGATCGCTCCCTGTATATCAGTCATGCGATAATTATATCCTATTATTTCAAATGCAGATAGTAGATATGGTTTGGCTCCGTGATGACGCATCTCTTCAGAAATTGATGCACCGTGATTTCTTAGCCGATCTAAATAAGCAGCAATTTCATCATCATTGGTTGTGAGCATACCTCCTTCACCGGTGGTAATACTTTTACGTGGATGAAACGAAAAACAACCAACGTGTCCCAAACTTCCGGCAGGCCTGCCATGTAATGCACTGCCTGCAGCGCATGCGCCGTCTTCAATAATTTTTAAATGAGGATATTTTTCTTTCATTTTATCAATATCAGCACATAAGCCAAATAAATGCACCGGTATTATAGCTACAGTTTTTGAGGTAATTTTTTTTTCGATCTCATTAATGTTAATATTAAAAGTATTGATATCAATATCTATAAATACAGGAGTGGCGTTGCAATATTTAACAGCATTGGCAGTAGATACCCATGTAAAAGCAGGCACTAAAACTTCGTCACCTTCTTTTATACCACAGGCAATTAAAGCAAGATGCAGAGCCATGGTGCAGTTACCAACTGCGATAGCATGTTTTACTTTATGTCTTTTTGCAAAAAGTGTTTCAAATTCTTTTACTTTAGGGCCTTGTGTTATCCAGCCACTTTCAATCGGAGCTTTGCATGCTTCCCATTCTTCTTTGCCCATAGAAGGCAAACTAATAGGAATATTACGCCTTTGCATATACCATTTTATTTAATATTTATTTCGTGATCTCCATTCAATTAATTTATTTAATCCATCTTTTAAAGAGTAAGAAAACATAAAGTCTAATTCTTTTTTTGCTTTTTCTGTGCTGCCAATCCTGTTTTGAACTAATGCTCTTGCATCATCACTACTATAGGGTTTATAAGTTACTTTAAGATCAGATTTTCTTAATTCCAAAATTGTATCGCATAATTCTTTAATTGAAGTTTGTACCCCGGTACCTACATTGTAAAAGCCAAACGGGATATCAGATTTCATTGCTTTAATATTACATTCAGCAACATCTTCTACATAAATAAAATCATATGCCTGTGAGCCGTCACCATTAATAACAGGCGCTTCATTTGCATCAATTTTATTTAGCATGATAGGTATAACACCTGTATAAGCGGCAGTTTGATCCTGATGTGGGCCATACACATTCATGTATCTTAACCCAATAACCTGCAAGCCATACTTATCATTAAAAGCAGTAGCCATGGCCTCGCCGGCTATTTTGGTAGCGCCATAAAAATTACGGTTGTTAAAAGGATGTGATTCTGTCATGGGTAATTCTACTGCATCACCATATACTGATGCAGAAGAAGACCACACCAGTTTTTTTATATTATTTTTTACACAGGCTTCTAATACATT
>JALYYX010000012.1 GCA_030946075.1 Bacteroidota bacterium
ATGTTGTTAAGCCAGGCAGGACTGATGGGAGTGTTTGTTGCCATTGATGCTTTGGTATTTTATTTTTTCTGGGAGCTTGCTTTAATTCCTGTTTATTTTTTATGCAGCCGATGGGGAGGAGAAAGAAGGATACAGGCAACCTGGAAATTTTTTATTTACACCTTTGCAAGTTCGTTGCTGATGCTGGTTGGGATAATTTATGTTTACCTGCAAACCGGCCCCACGCTATATTCTGACCATTCATTTTCTATTCAGTCTTTTTATAATTCTGTTATTTCTGCCAAAGACCAATCTTGGTTGTTCTGGTTATTTTTTATTGCGTTTGCAGTAAAGATGCCCGTATTTCCTTTTCATACATGGCAGCCCGATACGTACGAGCAATCTCCTGCCCCTGTAACGATGGTGCTTAGCGGCATCATGGTAAAGATGGGAGTATTTGCAGTGATCCGTTGGGTGATATTTGTTTTGCCGGAAGGGGTTTTAAAATTTGAAAATATTGTTATCGGTTTATCAATTGCAGGTATGATCTACGCAAACTGCATTGCAATGGTGCAGAACGATCTTAAAAGATTGGTTGCCTATTCTTCCATTGCACACATTGGTTTAATGAGCGCAGCAATTTTTACAACCAATGTAACAGGTATGCAGGGAGTGATGATACAAATGCTTAACCATGGTATAAATATTATCGGCTTATGGATAGTGGTTGATATTATTGAAAAGCATACGGGGGTAAGAAAATTATCAGAACTTGGTGGCCTTGCCCGTCATACGCCATTGCTTGCAATATTTTTTGTTGTGATCGCTTTGGCAAATATTGCACTGCCGTTAACCAATGCATTTATTGGAGAGTTTGCAATGTTCACGGGATTATATCAATACAATGCATGGTACGCAGCACTTGCAGGGTTAAGTATAATTCTGGCTGCTGTATACACATTAAATATGGTACAGAAAGTTTTTTATGGTGAGGATAATATTTTAACCAAAGTGGTATCACTGGTTACAGCCAAACAAAAAATTGTATTAAGTGTAATAGTGATCTTCATTTTGGTTTTAGGTGTTTATCCAAAACCAATATTTGATCTGACGCAGAGTACAGTTACAACTGTTTTAAGCAGGTTCGGAAAATAAGTTTTAAGTTATAAGTAATAAGTGAGAAGGAAATTAACAAGTATTATAAACTAAAAGCTCCGCCTCAGGCGGATTAGGTATGAACGCAATTATATTAACTGCAGTCTGGGGTGTTATCATGATGTTTGGCGGCGTTTTTTTTAAAAGAACTTCAACGCCAAAGTATTGGGCTATTGCAGGTTTGATAATTATTTTAATTGCCAACATTCTCGAATTTTTTAAACATCCTTTTTTTGATATCAACACAAAAGGGATGTTGCGTTTTGATAATTTTGGTTTGCATTTTAATACCATCGCTTTTTCATGCACACTGATCTATTTTTTATTGAACGGAAGAGATATTGAAAAAGTTGGAAAGAATGTATCAGAATATTTTGCCCTGATATTTTTTGTTTTATGCGGCGTTGCCATTGCATCTTCTTTTAAAACTTTGCTCATGTTATTTTTGGGGATTGAGATCATGTCAATTCCATTATATATTTTAACGGGCAGTGATAAACTAAATTTAAAAAGCAATGAAGCATCATTGAAATATTTTTTGATGGGAGCTTTTTCTACAGGAATAATGCTCATGGGAATTGCATTTTTGTATGGAGGGAACAGTCTTGGTTCTTTTAATATTGATCTCATGCAATTGGGTACAGGCTCACTTCCTGTAATGATTGGTGTTGGTTTGGTAATGTTGATCGTTTCTATGTCTTTTAAAGTTTCTGCAGCACCATTCCACTTCTGGACACCCGATGTGTACGATGGTGCACCAACAGTTTTTACATCTTTCATGGCAACAATTGTAAAGGTTGCAGGGTTTATAGCATTCATCCGTTTATTCCAAAGTTCATTTGGTACAATGCAATCGCAATGGCAAACATTGATCGTAATAATTACTGCTGCAACATTATTGATAGGTAACCTTACGGCAGTATTTCAACAAAGTGTAAAACGGATGCTTGCTTATTCCAGCATTGCCCAGGCGGGCTTTATGCTGCTTGCTTTATTCGCTTTAAACGATACTGCAAAAGAAGGATTGAT
>JALYYX010000303.1 GCA_030946075.1 Bacteroidota bacterium
TATAGTAAAAACATATAATCAATTTAAAGATAAAAATTTTGAAATATTTGGTGTGTCTTATGACACAAAAAAAATTAATTGGGAAAAAGCTATTAAAGATGATGCCCTGATATGGTATCAGGTTTCAGATTTGTTGGGATGGAAAAATGCAACCTCTGAATTATATGCTATTAAAGCTATTCCTGCCAATCTTCTTTTAGATAAAGACGGAAAAATAATTGCCAAAAATATTTTTGGTAAAAAGCTTACCGATAAATTATCTGAAGTAATCAAATAATTATTTTTTATTCTTTTTCGTTAGTGAATATTGGGTTTTTAGTTTTGCTCGTTTGCCTGCTAACCGATAATTTTGCCACTCAATTTTTATACATGAGACAAATAGCATTCAGGGAAGCTTTAAGGGAAGCAATGCAGGAAGAAATGAGGCGTGATGAAAAGGTTTTTTTAATGGGAGAGGAAGTTGCTGAATACAATGGAGCTTATAAAGTGAGCCAGGGAATGCTTGAGGAATTTGGAGAAAAGAGAGTGATTGATACACCGATTTCTGAACTCGGTTTTACTGCCATTGCAGTGGGTGCAGCGCAAAATGGCTTGCGCCCGATTGTGGAATACATGACCTGGAACTTTGCAAATCTTGCCTTAGATCAAATTTTAAATACAGCATCTAAAATGCTGGCAATGAGCGGCGGACAGGTAGGCTGTCCTATAGTTTTCAGGGGCCCGGGTGGAAGTGCAGGCCAACTGGGAGCACAACATTCAACTGCATACGAATCAATGTATGCAAATATTCCGGGGCTAAAGGTTATTTCTGTAAGCAACCCTTATGATGGCAAAGGTTTGCTTAAAAGTGCCATTCGTGATAATGACCCAGTGATATTTATGGAGAGTGAAGTGATGTACGGGGAAAAAGGTGATGTGCCTGAAGAAGAATATTTAATTCCAATTGGTAAAGCAAGAATTGCCAGAGAAGGAAGTGATGTAACTATTGTTTCTTTTAATAAAATGATGAAGGTTGCATTGAGGGCAGCAGATGAATTGCAAAAAGAAAATATTAGTGCAGAAGTAATTGATCTTAGAACCATCCGCCCAATGGATTGGCAAACAATTTTAGAGTCAGTTAAAAAAACAAATCGTTTGGTAATTGTGGAAGAGCAGTGGCCATTCGCATCTGTATCTTCTGAAATAAGTTATCGCATACAAAAAGAAGGATTTGATTATTTAGATGCCCCCATCCGCCGAATCACATCTACTGATACGCCAATGCACTATGCGCCAAACCTTGTGGCAGCTTACCTTCCAGATGTTCCAAGAACTGTGAATTTAGTTAAGGAAGTAATGTATTTGAAAAAGTAAAAATCAGGCAGCATTAATTTTTATTGCAGATATTTTTGAAAAGATATGTTCTTTTTTAATTAGCTCCTCTTCAATATCATAATCGTCCTGTAATCCCAGCCAAAATTTAGTAGAAGTTCCAAAATACTTACTAAGCCGTAATGCAGTGTCAGCAGTAATTCTGCGGTTACCTTTTAATATTTCAGAAATTCTTGTTTGCGGAATACCAATATCTTTACTAATTTTATATGCAGTAATATTCATGGCTTGCAAAAATTCTTCCCTGAGTATTTCTCCAGGGTGAATATTATTTAAACTTTTCATTTTATTTTTTTTAATGATAATCTATGATTTCAACTTCATAAGCATTTCCATTATTCCATCTAAAAATTATTCTCCATTGATTATTAATTCTTATTGAATAAAACTCCTTTAATTTTCCAGATAGTTTCTCCAGTTTGTTTGAGGGTGGTATTCTGAGGTCATTTAAATTTTGAGAATTATTCAGCATTCTCAGTTTTCTTCTTCCTGTTTGTTGAATATCAGTTGACAATTCTTTGACTCTTATACCTTGCCATATTTTTTCAGTTTGCTTTTCTCCGAATGATATTATCATACTAACGCCAAAGGTAAGTAATATAATTTATATCGTTTGGAAATGACTATTTTTGATAATCTTCTGATTCCAAAAATGATAAAATATTATGTCGGCAATTCTTATAATAGATGATGAAAAAAGTATCCGGAAAACGCTTACCGAAATATTGAGTTATGAAGGATACAAAGTTGATGAAGCCGGAGATGGGGAGGAAGGTCTGAAAAAATTTAAAGAAAAAACCTACGACCTTGTTCTCTGCGATATTAAAATGCCAAAGCTTGATGGCATTGAATTTTTGGAAAATGCAAAACAAATACATCCTGATGTGCCCATCATTATCATTAGCGGTCATGGAAATATTGAGACCGCTGTAGAGGCAGTTAAGAAAGGTGCTTACGATTATATTTCAAAACCACCAGACCTTAACAGAATGCTCATAACCTTGCGCAATGCAATGGATAAAACTACTCTTGTTGCAGAAACGAAAGTTCTGAAACGCAGAGTGAGCAAGGTTCAGGAAATTGTTGGAGAATCTTCACCCATTAAAAAAATTAAAGAAACGATTGATAAAATTGCACCTACAGATGCAAGGGTTTTAATAACAGGTGATAATGGTGTGGGTAAAGAATTAGTGGCAAGATGGATTCATGAAAAAAGCAATCGTTCTTCAGGCCCATTGGTTGAAGTGAACTGTGCAGCTATCCCTGGTGAATTAATCGAGAGTGAATTGTTTGGTCATGAAAAAGGTTCCTTTACTTCTGCAGTAAAACAACGCATAGGGAAATTTGAGCAGGCAAATGGCGGCACTTTATTTTTAGATGAAATAGGAGATATGAGTTTGAATGCACAGGCCAAAGTTTTGCGTGCCTTGCAGGAAGCAAAAATAACAAGAGTGGGAGCTGATAAAGATATTACGGTAGATGTAAGAGTGATTGCTGCAACCAATAAAGATCTGCTTAAAGAAGTGGAAGATAAAAAATTTCGCCTCGACCTTTACCACAGGCTTGGTGTAATAATTATGCATGTGCCTTCTTTAAACGACAGGCTTTCCGATATTCCTTTATTGGTTCAAAAATTTTTGGAAGATATTGCGACCGAATATGGACAACCAAAAAAATCAATTGAAAAAAATGCAATGGATTCTCTACAAAAACATAACTGGAGTGGCAACATCAGGGAATTAAGAAATGTTGTTGAGCGCCTTATCATTCTTTCCGGCAAAACCATCACTGCGGATGATGTTGAAAATTATGTACTTCCAAGAAAATAATTTATTCAATAGTCATTGAGTAAATGGGTTCACTAAGTTATTCTCAGATTTTTATTGACTAATGACTTATTGACTAATTTAATATGAAACATATTTATTGCATAAGTGGTTTTGGAGCTGATGAAAAAATGTTTTCAAAATTTCAATTCTCTGATCATGAAATTCATTTTATTAAATGGATAATTCCTGATAAAAATGAAAGTATACAACATTATGCCAAACGTTTAACAGAACAAATTCATCATGAAGATCCTGTTCTCATTGGCTTATCATTCGGCGGAATAATGTGCATTGAAATTTCGAAACAGGTAAAAACAGAATTTATAATTATTATTTCCAGTGTAAAAACATTTAAGGAAATGCCTTGCTGGATGCGGATTTCAGGAAAACTAAAACTGAATAAAATCTTTCCTATGAAATCTTTTAAATTGATAGAGCCAATAGAAGATTATAATTTAGGAATAAGAACAAAAGAAGAAAAAGAAATAGTTGATAACTATAGAAAAAATATAAATTTTGTGTACTCCGATTGGGCTATTAATGAAATTCTTAATTGGAAAAATAATTCTGAGGTACAAAACCTTTATCATATTCATGGCGATAATGACAGGATTTTTTCTATAAAAAATGTAAAAGCTAATCACGTTATTACAGGCGGCGGTCATTTAATGGTAATGCACAAATCCGACGAAGTAAATGCATGCATTAATTCTATTCTAAAAAACAGAATGTAATGTTAACTTTTAATCCTGTTGCTCCTTTAATCCAATAAATCATGGTTCAGAAATACTATTTTTGTCCGCACTAAAATTTTGTTCATGAGTATAAGTTTCCTCTTATTTATTATTGCACTTATTACTTCTTTAATTGGGTTGTATGGCATGTTTCAAAAGGCGGGTATTGCCGGCTGGAAGGCCCTTATACCTTTTTACAACACATGGTGTATGGTTCAGAAAATGCAGTTGAAAAAAGTATGGTTCTTTTTACAATTCGTTCCTGTAGTTGGTTTTTTTATTATCATCTGGATACTCATAAAATTTGTTGAGCATTTCGGAAGGTTCTCTGTTTTGTCTCATGCGGCAACAGTTTTTATTCCGTTTATTTATTTTCCCTATTTAGGTTTTTCAAAAAACGAAAGATATGCCGGTACAGCAGTTGTAAAGAACTATAAAAAGTCTGCAACCCGTGAATGGGTTGATGCTGCTGTGTTTGCCATTGTTGCAGCAACGCTTATACGCACATTTGTTTTTGAGGCTTATACCATTCCAACTCCATCAATGGAAAAAACTTTGCTGGTAAATGATTTCCTTTTTGTAAGTAAATTCAGTTATGGTCCACGCATTCCCAACACACCTTTGGCTATGCCTTTTGTTCACCATACTATTCCCTACTTTAATACAAAATCTTATGTAGAGTGGATTCATATTCCTTACACACGCTGGTTTGCAAGCCCTGTTAAAAGAAATGATGTAGTTGTATTTAATTTTCCTGTAAATGATACATTAATAAATGATGAAGAAAATTTTGGTTCAAGAGTTACTTATTATGATGCAATACGGCAGCGAATGGCTGCAGAGCATATCTCTGAAGCTGAGGCCAGAACAAGGATTTGGGATCAATATGGTGATATGATAATTGTACGCCCTGTTGATAAACAGGAAAATTTTATTAAGCGTTGTGTGGCTATTGCAGGCGATACTTTGCAGATAAAAAATTATGAACTTTACATTAATAATGTAAAGCAATCTTTCCCTGCGCATCATGAATTAAAATACCTTGTAACAACTTCTGCACCTTTTAATCCCGATCAGTTAAATGAAATAGGTATCCAATATAATCCTGACGATCAAAATAAAAATCAGGTTAATCAGGTTCAGAATACGCTTTATGAAATTAGTATGACAGATGCAGAAAAAGATCAGTTAAAAAAACTCCCAGGTATTACAGAAGTAAAGCCGGAGCCGCATTCTGCCGCAGATGAAAGTGCTCTTGTATTTCCATATCAGGCATCTTATAATTGGTCAGAGGATGATTATGGCCCTTTATGGATCCCCAAAAAAGGAGTTACTATTTCACTAACAGCAGATAATGTTATCCGGTACAAACGTTGTATTCAGGTGTACGAAGGAAATAAATTTGAAGAGAGAGAAGGAAAATATTTTATCAATAATAAAGAAGCAGCATCCTACACTTTTAAAATGGATTATTACTGGCTAATGGGAGATAACCGCCACAACTCCTTAGATAGTCGCTTTTGGGGATTTGTTCCTGAAGATCACATTGTAGGAAAAGCTTCATTGATCTGGTTTAGTTGGGATAAAGGTCCGCGGTGGAATAGAATATTCAAAACCATTCACTAAAACCATCATTGTAAATATTGGATAAGAAGATTTTTTCATGCTAGATATATCTGAATTGTATCTTATCTTTCTGTAAATTTATTAATAGATTATTTACTCATAATTATTTTGAAATCATTTTGTATCATCAATGATAAAAGAAGAATTAAAATTTACTGTTGAAGTGTATGATTCCATTGACGAACTCAATCAGGATGATGCATTTCTTTTAAGTGAAGCACGCTCAGTTACTCAATTTGCTTATGCACCTTACTCAAATTTTCAGGTAGGCGCAGTTGCTAAATTAATAAATGGAGAAATAGTTTCAGGAACCAATCAGGAGAATGCATCTTACCCTGCCGGTATTTGTGCAGAAAGAAGTTTGCTATCTTCAGCGGCATCTCAACATCCCGGAGTTGCTATTGAAACAATGGCGGTTACCTACAATAATTTAAAGGGAGATAGTAATACGCCTGTTAGTCCGTGTGGTATTTGCAGGCAAACTTTAAGTGAATTTCAAAACAGGATGCAAAAACCAATAAGGTTAATTTTAAGTGGAATGGAAGGCCGGGTACAAATTATAGATAATGCAGGATACTTGCTACCGCTGGCTTTCAGCTCAGAGGATTTGAAGTAATGAGTCATGAGCAGTCAATGGTCAATAGTCATTACAGTATCACATAATAACTATTAACATAATGACTTAATGACTTTTACTTTTTATAAATAATTCTATAAACAACCCCATTGTAATCATCACTAACTAACAATGCACCATCGGGCATTTGCTGAACATCCACAGGTCTTCCAATTACTGAATGGTCGGGCAGTAACCAACCTGTTGCAAAAGATGCGTACGACGTAACATTATTGTCATTAAGTTTTGCAACGCTTACTTCATA
>JALYYX010000329.1 GCA_030946075.1 Bacteroidota bacterium
TCAGATTACAAAGGAAACGAAAATGTTGAAATGCGTATCCCTCGTAGGAAAAAGTACAAAGTACTATCGCGTTTGCGATCCGATAATTTGAAAAGACATTACATGATATTATTAATTCAGGCGAAGCAATCTTTTATCGATGTTACTATGAGATTGCTTTGGCGCACAGAAAACATTTTGCAATGTAGTTTACAAAGCGCCTCGCAAAGACGTAGGCACTATTCGTAAGTTTATGCTGTTGTTGGTGCACCTAACATACAAGGCTTATTGAACACCAACATCTGCGGTAAAAACTCTGCGTCTTTGCGAGCCGGAAATTTGAAAAGAAGTAATGTGCTATTATTAAGTTAGGCGAAGCAATCTCATATCGATGTTACTATGCGATTGCTTCAGCGCACAGAAAACATTTTGCAATGTAGTTTACAAAGCGCCTCGCAAAGACGTAGGCACTATTCGTAAGTTTATGCTGTTGTTGGTGATCCTAACACACAAGGCTTATCGAACACCAACGGCGAAGAAGTTGGGCAGGCTTTGGCGCTGAGAAAATATTTTTGCAATGAAGTTTATAATGCGCCTCGCAAAGACGTAGACATTATTAGCAAGTTTATGTTGTTGTTGTTGTTGCAGCTAACACACAAGGCTTATTGAACACCAACAATTGCGATAGCAAAAGTTATTCCTTATCAATAAACACCTCAAACACAGCATTTTGTTTTCCAGCCTTGCCATCCCCGATATCATAACTCTGGCTATCTGTGAATGCCTGGTCAGCTGTTGTTTTCAAAAGTTTCAGCCATGGAATGTATTGGCTTCCGTTCATATTATTGGATATGTTAGTTTCCAACACACGGGCAAAATGATGCGTAAATACACTGCCTATTTTATTGTCTGATACAGCGTATTGTCCTTGTTTTGATGCCGATACCAATATAGAAACAGCATATTTTTCGTCATTAAACAATTTTTTAGGCAGAGCTTTGTTTTTGTGCGCCATGATCCCTTTTACAACGTTCATTTCTTTCTCACTATCCATCGGGCGTTTGAAAGGTATGGTACTGTTACAGCAATCTGCTATTGCAATGTTAATGCGTGCGCCTTTAAAACGAAGAATATTTAAAATAACCGCCAGGTTTTCGGTATATTTTTCAATGAAGCTGATCTTACTATCGCGGGGCTGATCATCGTGTGCACGCATATCTATCTGAGGATATTTTCTCTTACTATCTTTTTCATAACTAAAGCCGTGGCCGGAATAATAGAATACGGTAACATCATCTGCACTATGCAACACAATTGAACTGATAGCTTTCTTTAAATTTTCACGGTGGTAATTCTGCCCCGATATCTCAATTGCACAAAGGTCGAAATGTATATGTTTACAGATATTAGCAAAAACCTTTTTAATAGAATTAGCATCTTTTTGGCAGGCTTTATTCAGAAGCGCATCATGTGTATTTGCCATAGTGATAAGAACCAGTCTTGGCTGCTGTACAGCCCTCTCTTTCATACTGCTTTTAAATATTTCTAATAGCTGTGAAAACGACTTCTGTTTATTAGTTGGCATAAGGGACTATGTTTAATGTCTCGGCTGTTCAATTATTGTCCTGTAGATTCGTCAACGGGTTGCTGCTAATACATAAATGTATACAGTTTTATTTATACCTGTAAGTATTTAACCTTGAAAATCAATATCTAAAACTTCCTCTTTATGTTGCCGCAGATGGGTACCTGGCTAATAAAGAATTTTTCGTCTTTGCGAGCTGATAAATTGAAAAGACATTACATGATATTATTAATTCAGGCAAAGCAATCTTATATAGATGTTTAAATATGAGATTGATTTGGCGCACAGAAAACATTTTGCAATGTAGTTTACAAAGCGCCTCGCAAAGACGTAGGCACTATTTCTAAGTTTATGCTGTTGTTGGTGCACCTAACACACAAAGTGCAATTTGTTTAAAGGTTTCAATGCTAACCATTATGTAATTTAATATTATGGGTTGGATTGTTTGTCCATTATTATCCAAGTCTCTTGCATAAGACTTTGGCACGGATAAAAAAAACTCTACGTCTTTGCGGGCCGGAAATTTGATAAGAAGTAATGTGCTATTATTAAGGTTAGGCGAAGCAATCTAATATTGATGTTTACTATGAGATTGCTTTGGCGCACAGAAAACATTTTGCAATGTAGTTTACAAAGCGCCTCGCAAAGACGTAGGCGACTATTGCAAGTTTATGCTATTGTTTTGTTACTACTAATAACGATTCTTGAATCAACCGCGAAATTGTTTCTCATCCTCTAAAATTTATAGATTAAAAAAACATTCTAAGTAGTACTATTTTATATCGGCCGCGGCTTTCAACATAGCAATGTCGAGTTTGATCATTTTCATCATAGCCTGCATAACACGGCCAGCTTTTGCTTTATCGGGATCACTAAGCAGCTCAGGCAATATGGTTGGCGTTACCTGCCAAAAAAGACCAAACTTATCTTTCAGCCAACCGCAAGCAATTTCCTGGCCGCCGCCCTCGAGTAGTTGGTCCCAATAATGATCTACCTCTTCCTGGGAACTGCAGTTGATGGTGAGCGAAAAGGCATCAGTGAGCGGATGGCCGGGACCGCCATTCATGAAAGTAATTTCCTGCCCTTCCAACTGGATGGTTGCTACAAGCAATTCGCCTGCAGGCCCCGGTGAACCTGGCGGATTGCGTGTGAATCGTATAATTTTTGAATCTTTAAAAATGGGAAGATAAAAGTTTATTGCTTCTTCCGCATTGCTGTCGAACCAAATGAAAGGGCTGATCTTTTGCATTAATAAATTTTATGGTTTAGCTTCTTCGCAGTAAATGTCTCCTGAATAGAGACATTGCGTTGATGCAATTTAAAGATTTGCTTATAATTAAATCACTTTATAATTTATGCAAAGTCCCCATTCGAGAGAAGTTGCTGAGAAATCCTTACGATAACCCCGCCAATAGATCTTCCAAATAGTTCAAGGTCATTGTAAATCCTCCCTGAAAGCCCATTTCAATCATCTTCTCCATGCGTTCAAGAGATTCATTGTTGATAGTAATACTCACTTTTGTTGTTCCGTTTTGTTCGCTGAAATTAAGATCCCAATCTGAACCCGGCAATTCAGGGTTTTCATCTTTGTCTGCAAAAGCATTCCAATATTTGAAATTAGTTTTTGGACTAATGGAAGTATATTTTTGGAGTGACCAATGCTCTTGTCCTTCAGGACCTACCATGGCATAGAATCTTCGTCCACCAACTTTGAAGTCCATAAATTTTGTTTTTGATACCCATGGTTTAGGCGCCCACCATTGATCAAGAATTTCCTGTTTGGTAAAAGCATCCCATACCAGCGAAAGGTCTGCATCAAATTCTTTATTTACAAATACCTTTTTTGTTGTTTTGTCAACTGTAAAATCGAATAACAAGTTTTTCCCCGCCTTGCGGGATTTCTCTTCGTTTAACATTTTTTCTGTTTTTTAATTGTTGATAATACTTTGTCAAGTTGATTGAACCGGGTTTCCCAAATCTTTCTGAATTGGTTAAGCCATTTATCAATCTCTTTCATTTTTTTAATTTCAAGTGAGTAGTAAATTTCCCTGCCTTGCTGTTCCTGTTTTACCATATCGCATTCTGTAAGTATGCGAAGGTGTTTGGAAACAGATTGCCGGGTAGTGTGGAAGTTGTCAGCAATGGCATTGGGTGTCATTGCCTGTAATGCAATAAGGGTAATAATTGCCCGCCGTGTAGGGTCGGCAATTGCCTGAAAAATGTCTCGTCTCATATTGGTTTATAATTTTATTGAGAAACTAATCGGTTGCAAATATATGTGCAACTATTTGGTTTCGCAAATTTATTTTAGATTTTTTTTTTGATATTATTATTAGTCAAATTAAGTAATCTCATATTGATGTTTACTATAAGATTGCCCGCCTGAATGACAAAGTCGGGCAGGCTTTGGCGCAGAGAAAATATTTTGCATTGTAGTTTATAAAGCGCCTCGCAAAGACGTGGGTGCCCTCGTTACAAACGAGGACTAGTTGCGAGGATGGAAGGTTCTGTTGGAGATGGGTATTAATAGTATTTGCTTTTGGTTATGTCTTTTTTATAAGGATATATACTTAAGAGAATAAGATAATTATCTTCAACAGTGAAGAACAATGCATTTTTCTTATCCAGTTTATAGATAGATATTAAATGTTGTGATGTAGCTCGTGCAACAGAAGGCATATCAGCAAGTTTTTCTAATCTTTTGTATGCACGTTCAATAAATTTTTCTGAAGATTGTTGAGACCAATTCTCTTTGAGATATAAAATGATATTTTTAAAATCATTTTCTGCTTCCGAAGTCCATACTATTGGGTAAGCCATTGTGCTACCTTTTGTTTCATTTGCTCATGCGTAATGTATCTGCCGCTTTTATAATCATCCATTGCACGGTTCAATTTGCTTTGCAATTCTTCGGGTAAATCTTTTATTGCAATATTTTCAATGGCTTCATCAGGATGTAGTAACTCATACACTTCTTCAATCAACTGTTCATCGTTAGTTGATTGAATTGTTTGCAGAATATCTTCTTTTTTATTTTTATTATCCATAATTAAATTTACAAAATATTTTTTGAGTTATAGATGCTTTAAACACAAGAAGCTAGGTGCAAGCTACTACAATTGCTGTCCTGAGTTTGTAACTCAGGACTATCATTTTATCTTATCTTTTTTATCTTATCCTTTTTATTGTAGAAGATTATGAAGAATGTCCTGAGTTACAAACTCAGGACAGCGATTCTTTTATTTTTTATGCATACTAAGGATAGCGTGGGGGATTAGTTTTAATTTTGATTGATGTTCTACAAATCTTAATTGGATAAAATCTAAATTAATTCAATGCCAAACACAACATTGCTCTGTCCTAAATGCGGATCAGATCAATTATCTGCAAATAAAAAAGGTTTTAGCGGAAGAAAAGCTGTAGCGGGTTTAATAGTTACTGGTATACCTGGGGGTGCTTTTGCTGGAACAATCGGAAGTAATAAAATTAAAATAACCTGCCTTTCATGTGGAAATCAGTTTATACCTGGTCAAGGTGCGACTTCACAAATTGACTATCAAAGAAAGAAAGACGAAAAAGCAAAATCAAAATTTAGAGATAATGTTGGAGCATTTATCCTTCTCATTATTATAATTGCAGTTTCCCTTTTGGTTAAAACTTGTAGTAAAGATTCCAGTGATACAAATGATACAAAAAGCGAAGTGTTTTCTTTAGAAAATGCTTCTCCGGAATTTAAAAGATTTCAACAAGAGGTATCTGCATACGAAATGGAATTAAACAAAATTAATGATGAGGCGCAAGCGAAACTAATAGCATTTGACGAAAAGTGGATGGGAAATGAAGTAAAAACAACGAAAAATTTTATATCAGATGTTGAAAGAATAAAGAGCGTTTGTATTGACACGAAAGTAAAAGTCGAAAAACTTACAGTGCCTAAAGTGCCAAAAGAGTTGGGAAGTGAACAAATGAACATGGAAATATTATTTCAATATCCAAATAAAAAAATAGCAGATGGATATATGAAATTGAATTCATTTTACAATGATTATAAACTTTCATTTACAAGTAGAGACCCAACCTTTTGGATTGAACTCGGGAAAGTAGATAAAGAAAAAGGACAGGAATTAATACAAAATGGTTTTAAAGAATTAAAAGATGCGAAGCAAACTTTAAGAGTTAATTAAAAGGTGTTTTGAATTTTTCTATAATATTACTCTCCTTAGCAAAACTTAATTAAAGCTGCCCAAAGGTATGCCGGTGAAAGGATTGCGACTCAACGATGATGCTATGAAATACGAATGCCGCTACCAAAAATAAACTTCTAAATACTCCTGTTACCATCAAAATTTTCCAGCTCTTTACTAACGGCATTTAAAAAAGTGGAGCCAAGTGCGCCGTCAATTACACGATGATCGTAGCTGAGAGAAATATACATGATGTGGCGGATGGCAATGCTGTCGCCCTGCTCGGTCTCGATAACAACGGGGCGTTTTTTAATGGCGCCCATAGCCATGATAGCAACCTGCGGCTGGTTGATAATTGGTGTGCCCATAATGCTGCCGAAAGTGCCAACGTTGGTGAGGGTAAAAGTTCCGCCGGTGGTATCATCGGGATTTAATTTATTGCTGCGAGCCTTGCCGGCTAAGCCATTCACCTGCTTTGTAAGGCCGACAAGATTTAACTGGTCGGCATTTTTAATTACGGGCACAATTAAATTTCCGGTGGGCAAAGCGGTTGCCATACCAATGTTGATGTCTTTTTTAATGATTATTTTATCACCATCCACACTGCTGTTGAGCCATGGATATTTTTTTATGCACTTAACTATGGCTTCTACAAAAAGAGGCGTGAAGGTTATTTTTTCGCCTTCGCGTTTTTCAAATTCTTTTTTCATTTTCTCTCTCCACAAAACCATGTTGGTTACATCACATTCGCTGAAGCTGGTAACATGTGCGCTGATGTTTTTGCTATCTACCATGTGTTTGGAGATCATCTTGC
>JALYYX010000340.1 GCA_030946075.1 Bacteroidota bacterium
GTAATTGACAGCCCTGATATTCCTTTGAATGTTAGCAGAAGCTATTTACAGGGCGACCCGAATGTAAAAAAAATAAATGCCCACATTACCAAAAAAGTTGCTGATAAATTAGAAGAGATATTTAATAACGACAGGAAATCTTTTGAAGAGAAGTGGGAAAGCCTTGGCTTGTTTGTTAAGTACGGAATGATGACTGATGATAAGTTTTTAGAGAAGGCAAATAAATTCAATATTTATGAAGATGCTTTAGAGAAAAAGTTTTATACCCTTGAAGAATATAAAAAAGAAACCGAGGCACTCCAAAAAAATAAAGATGGAAAGTTGGTGATGCTGTACACAACTGATCCTGTTCAGCAGGATAGTTATATACAAGCAGCAATTAAAAAAGGCTACAAAGTTATTAAGCTGGAAACTATTGTGGATGCTGCGTTTATCAACAATATGGAGATGAAGTGGACAGACATGCAGTTTGTAAGAGTAGATGCTGACATCACAGAAAATCTTATTGATAAAAATGAAAATAGTGAAAGTGTTTTATCGAAAGATGAAGAAGAAAAACTGAAAGAATTATTTAAAGTGGATGTACCTGAAATGCATGTAACGGTTGAGGTTAAAGGATTAAATCCTGATACTCCGCCTGTTGTTGCAACCCGACCTGAATTTATGCGCCGCATGAAAGATATGGCACAACACGGCGGTGGGGGCATGGGAAGTTTTTACGGTAACATGCCCGAAGAAGTTACACTAACGGTTAATGGCAATCATTCTATTTACAAGAATATTTTAAGAGAAGAAAATGCTGAAAAGCAAAAAAATGAAATAAGAAATCTTGCCGACCTGGCTTTGCTTTCGCAGGGATTATTAAAAGGCGGTGAGCTTACCAATTTCATCAACCGGAGTGTTGAGATGATGGAAGGGAAGGAGAGGAGCAGGATTATTGTAGATGTGTAAAAATGCTGAATGCAAAATTAAAAATGTAAAATGTAAAGAGCTTTTAATTCTACATTTTGCATTTTTCATTTTATTAGGGGCTGTCAACATTAGTAATTTATTCCTCCTTTCATCGGGCTATCCTTTCAAATCCGGCACAGAATCTATGCACAAAACCTTCACCGGGTTCATTCTATCCCGCAGCTCAATGTCATTAAGTTAAGGATCAACAATAAAAACCAAGAAGGTTTTTTAAAGATTTCAAATATAGAAAGTATAAGAAAACCTTCTTGGTTTCTGTTAACTTAATGACATTGTCCCGCAGCTCCCGGGCATAAGAATAATTCTTAGCCTTAGTTTATTCTACAACGTGCACTCGGCACAAATCATTATCGAATCTGAATCTCCTGCAGAAGACTTTGACACGGCTAAAATAATTTCCAATAATTATTTTTGTATCTTGTAGATATAATATTCACACACTTTATGAAACAGATAACTTCATCTATTTTATTTTTGCTGTTTATTAGTTTACATGTATGCTCCCAGGTTAAAGTAAAATCGGCTACTGTAAATAATATTTCTACACAATCCACAATAAAAAGCCCTAATTCCCAAAACGGTCTTTTATTAAATACTAACACGCTCACTCCTGCCCGTCCAAAAATAGAAGGACTTGCTGAATTTACGACTATAGGAGAAAGTTATAGCCGTAATAAAAAATTTATGGTATATGGTTGCACTAATATATCCGGAATTACCAGCCCATTTGCAAGCGGAGGATGTAAAAATGGGGTTTATATAAAATTTTTAGATACAACGCATACAAAGTTTAAAGTTGATGTAATTGTTAACTATGATAAAACATATTACAAAGAAGATATTATATTTAGTAAGGACGAGTTCTATAATAAAATACAGGAAAGCAATGATTATACTTACTATGCTGATGGGTCTGTAATTATGCATACGCCAATGGGAGATATGAAGGAGAAGCTGGCAAGTAATAATCAATCAGGAAAAGGTATACAAAAATTTAGTTTGATAATTGATCGAAGAGCAGATGGAACAGCATTAACAACAGAAGATATTCAAAGAGTAATAATAAACTTAAGCGCCAATTATGCTTTTGAATTAAGATCAGTGACAGTTACACCATTACAAAAGATGAGTGCGATAAATTCAAATCTTATAAAATAATTGTATAGTAATTCATCATTATAAAATTAAATGTTATGAAAAAGTATTTTCTCTTGGTATTTGTATTTTTATCTGCAGCTGCAGGCTTTGCGCAGGTAAAAGTAATGACTGCTGAAAGGCAAAACATTACCCAAACAATAAATACACAGCCAAAAACAATTGCTTTCAGGCTGCTTGCCTTTTCTGGTTTATCACTTTCATCAAGCAATTCAACGGTTTTAAATGTATCTGTAAAAGAATTTGATGTAAGTAATAATACAAGAGGCAATACTTTTCTTGTACCTGAAAATGGTATTTATCATTTTGATGTGCGGTTAAATTTTTCTTTTGGAATAACTGACTATACAAATTTTCTGCGGTTTCATTTATATCTTTTAAAGGGATCTGAAACAATTGAAAAATCAACATTAATGAATGCACAAACTGCATTTACACCCGAGCATACACTTATGATAAGTACAACTGTAATGCTAATGAAAGGCGATGTAATATCTGCTTCATTCAGTACAGATGCTAATCCCAATACCAGTGCAATAAATGGAAATTCTGCTTCTTTCTCCGGCTTTAAGGTTAGTGATCTTCAAAATTCAGGTCAGGGTAACGATAGGGTAAGGTAATATATCATTCGGAGCTAAAATGTAGTTGTAGCTCCAGGTGCAGTTAATGGTGAAGAACATAAGAACTTCATCTGTGATTTTGCAAAGTTTACTCCTAACTATGCATGCACGCTTTATTGTTGCAGTATAAGCACAAAATGTTCAGGCATATCCTGAGGCTGTTGATGGTTTTTATATGTCCTCATTGCAACCGAGGACTAGTTGAAGAATGTTAGTAGCAATATCTTCTACTGTTGTTGTGATAAAGTTGTCAAGAGATTTCCCAAATAATTCAATGTAATAGTAAATCCTCCCTGGAAGCCCATTTCAATCATCTTTTCCATGCGTTCAAGAGATTCATTGTAAATAGTAATACTCACTTTTGTTGTTCCGTTTTGTTCGCTGAAATTTAAATCCCAATCAGAGCCTGGCAATTCAGGGTTTTCATCTTTGTCAGCAAAAGCATTCAAATATTTGAAATTAGTTTTTGGATTAATGGAAGTATATTTTTGGATTGACCAGTGCTCTTGTCCTTCCGGGCTTACCATTAGCATAAAATCTTCGTCCGCCAACTTTAAAATCCATAATCTTTGTTTTTGATTCCCAGGGTTTTGGGACTATAGCGCTGGTATGTAGCAAGAATTTAAAATAAGGATTTTACTGAGTTTTGCCTTCCTCCATTTTACTTTTTTGTTCCTTTCTTATCTGCGACCAGGTTTTGTATTTATCAGCCATTATTGCTTTTAACTTGCCATTCTTTTCGTCGTTTATTTTTTGTTTTTCAACTTCCTTGTCTGCATCATTTAAAGTGGTGTTCTTTTTTAAGTCATTGCTTTTTGCTAGGGCATCCGCTAAAACTATCCTTGCCTGTGCGGTTTGGTCGTCTGTTAATCCCGCTTGTTTAAAAGAGGCAGTAAGGTCTTCTTCCTGTTTTGATTTTAATTTCGCTTTCTCTCCTTTACTCATGGCAGATGATGTAGTAGTTTGTGCACTGCCTGCAAAAGCAAAGGAACTTATAATAACAAGGGTGAATAGTATTTTTTTCATGTAAGTATTTTTTATAAAAGTAATTAAATAAAAAATGTATTTAATTGTTTTTGATATAAATGGGTGCCAACACCGGCAATTATTTGAAAGTTTGCTTTATCCCCTCACTAGTTACAAAAACTATAATAAAAATTCAATTTGAAGTAAACCTATTTGTTTGCCGTAAAAATAATCTCTAGCGCTGCTATAAATATATTCTTCAGCTTTTTCAACAATACCGGCTTCAACAGGGTTGTTATGAATGTAGTCTAATTTCTGAGCCGCAAAAGCTGGAGTTAAAATTATTTTAGGGTGATTATCCTGTTGCCAAAACTGGTTATCTGTATTTCTGCTGTTTGCTTTTCCTGCTTCTTTAAATATTTGTATCATCCATTCTTTACGGCTTTCCGCAGGATGGTTTTGTATGGCTTTTATAATTTGCTTACTGGTATATTTTTTAAAATCTCCCAACACATCACTAACATTATTTTGTTTTGCAGATATTATTAAATGCATATGATTGCTCATAATACACCAGGCATAAATAACCAATCCTTTTTCTGCCTGGCAATGTTTTAAACTATCTACAACTATTTCACGATATTCTTTTCTGCTAAATACATCAACCCATCCTACAACTGCAAAACTTACAAAGTATGTAGCACTTTGATCTGTAATTTTATATCCTCCGGCAGACATAATATTTTTATTGACAAGATAGCTTATAAGCTCAAATTATAATGAAGCGCTGTCCTGAGTTTGTAACTCAGGACTTACAGACTTCGATGTTAGTTAAAAGATTGGATTAGAAGTACGTATCAATAATATTTATTTTGTTGCAGAAGAACAGAGCAAAGATTATGGAGAATGTCCTGAGTTGCAAACTCAGGACAGCAATACTTTTATTATTGTAAGATACTAAGGATAGCTTGTGAAATGAAACAACCTTGCACGATAAGAGGAAAAAAAAAGTTTAAATACATTTTATTTATTTATTTTTATTTACATTAAAATCTAGAAATATGTTCCGCCTAATAATGCTTTTTTGTTTACTAACATTAACTACAATTTGTTTTTCGCAAAGCTATACAATTGGTGAAAAGGTAGCAGTTTGGAATACCGGTTGGTATCCTGCAAAAGTAGTAGAAGTAAAAAATGGGTCGTATAAAGTTCATTATTATGATTGGACTGGTTACCCTGATGAATGGGTAAAAGATGATCGTATTAAAATATGGGGATCAACAAAAGAATATAAGGCAGAGACCACTACAAATACTCCTGGTAATAAACCAGAAAAGACAGGTAATATTCCAAACATTGTAGGAACCAGCTGGTTAGTAATTACTATTTATGAGAAGGGCACAACTCCAACATTTGGGAAGATGGATAACTATATTTTCTGCAAAAGCGGTCATTGGGAGTTTAGTGCAAACGCCATTGCAGACAGGGGTACCTACAGAGTAACAGGTAATCAATTGAGAATTACCGGGCAGGGAAATAGAACTTCAACTTATAAGATGATATGGAATGAAGCTAAAAATTATTTAGAATTGGATGATGGAGTAATGATCATAAGATTGCAATATAATATGAAAACGTCTTGTTAGTAATGCAGTATAGACAGTTATTTTAATTGTTATCTCAACTACTACTAGTCCTCGTTTGCAACGAGGACTAACTCAAAAAGCAAACTCGATATTTACTAAGCCTTTCTTGCCCTGATAATCCATTGCGCTGCTGTAAATATATTCCCAGTCGTTTAAAACCAAACCATTTCTAACAGGATTATCGTGAATATAATGTAACCGATCTTTTATTGTTATGGTTTTGCCATCAATATAAATTGCATGGTTATCGTCTTTCCATAATTTATAATTTGTTGCCCTGCCAATTCGTTTTGCTTCTTTACTCATAGCATTCAACAACCATTCACGCCTGCTCTCCCCAATTGTTTCAATTGATTTTGCTATAAGTTTTGAAGTGTATTTTTTAAAGTCACGTATAATATCTGAAATATTTCCATCATCACTTTTTGTTGTTATAATTAAATGTATATGATTGCTCATTATTACCCACGCATACACTACCAAAC
>JALYYX010000162.1 GCA_030946075.1 Bacteroidota bacterium
ATTCTAATACATCGGCATGGCAATGAGCAATGATGTCTATCTTATTATTTTTTTCGGTGTATTGTATAGCATTGTTCACAAGATTATAAATGATCTGTTCCATCATTGCCTTATCCAATTTAAAAAAGGGAATATCGGGATTTACATTTATCGTGATCTTTTGCGAAATATTATTTTCTTCAATTCTTTTTACTGCATCATAAATAACTTCAATAATATCGCACCAATCTTTTTTGGGTTGAATAAATCCTGACTCAAGCCGCGACATACTTAAAAGATTTTCTACCTGTTGATTTAGCCGGAAAGATGCTTTGGAAATTTCGGCAATAAGCTCTTCTTTATTTTCTGATGTAAGGTTACTATTGTTTGATTGCAGGTTATCTGTTGCGCCGATAATAGTAGCTATCGGTGTCCTAAGTTCATGAGAGAGGGAGTTCAATAATGTATCATACAACTTAACCGTATTTGCTTTTTCTTCTTTCGCCCTTCCTATCTTTTCTATCTGCCGTATTTTATAGGTGAGCACTGCATTTACCAGGGCAATAACAAAATACATTAACAACAAAATCGAATCTTCTGTAGAGCCTACCTGTAAAGTAAAGTGAGGAGGAATAAAAAAATAATCCCATATCAATGCACTTACAATTGCTGTGACAAAAACAGGAATAATATCAAACAGAACTGCCGCTATTGAAACAGTAAGCAGTAAAATAAATGCCACCACTTTATAATCCAGGTAGTTTGACATCGAATAACACAGTGCCGAAATAATACACACAACACTAATACTAATGAGCAGTTGGTTGGGTTTGCTTATTTTATTTATGAAAAGCTCCATGTTAAATGCAAAAATAAATTGCTATTTATAAGTAAGCTGTAAAATACAGTATCAGATGTATAAGGATTTTATAAAGATTTGCTTCGGGTGTTGAATCTGAATAAATACAAGTCGAAATTTGCTAAGCTTTTACGCTTCAAAAAATTATAAAACAGTTCGTAAGAGTTTAAATATTTGTTGTGAGAAAAAACCTCAATAAAGTAACCGGCGCAGGTTTACTTATTGCTTTAGGAATTATTTACGGAGACATCGGCACCTCACCCCTTTACGTTTTAAACGCTATTATAAGAGATAAAGTAATTACCCGGGAACTAATTCTTGGAGGATTATCATGCATCATCTGGACACTTACTTTACAAACAACAGTAAAATATGTTATCCTTACTTTAAAGGCAGATAACAGGGGAGAAGGCGGAATATTTTCTTTGTATGCTCTTGTACGTCGTCAGAAACGATGGCTAGTGTTTCCCGCAATGATAGGCGGAGCCTCACTTTTAGCTGATGGAATGATAACGCCTCCTATTTCTGTTACATCAGCAATAGAAGGTTTAAAGCAGATTGATTTTTTTAGCGGCATAAATGAAATCACAGTTGTTTATATTGTTATCGGTATTTTAATTCTACTGTTTTTTTTCCAGCAATTTGGTACGGCATCAATCGGAAAAATGTTCGGCCCTATCATGTGCATTTGGTTTTCTATGCTCGCCGTGTTAGGAGCCTTTCATCTTTTTGATGGTTTGTATATTCTAAAATCTTTCAACCCGTGGTATGGATTAAAACTTCTAACACATTATCCGAATGGTTTTTTTATTTTAGGTGCAGTCTTTCTATGTACCACGGGGGCCGAAGCATTGTATAGCGATCTCGGGCATTGCGGCAGAGGTAATATCCGTGTGTCGTGGATATTTGTAAAGTCTGCACTCTTAATAAATTATCTTGGCCAGGGTGCATGGCTGCTAACAAATCATTCCGGTAAGGTTTTTACAAAAGCGATGCAGGATGCAGGTTTTAATCCTTTTTATGGTGTTATGCCTGAATGGTTTAAAATAGTTGGGATAGGCATTGCAACTGTAGCTGCTATTATTGCAAGCCAGGCTTTAATCAGCGGGTCATTCACGCTAATTAGTGAAAGCATGCGTTTGAACCTTTGGCCAAAAATGAAAATAAATTATCCTACTGAAGAGCGGGGGCAATTATATATTCCCGGTATCAATACGCTTTTGTTTGTGGGTTGTATTGGCATCACCATTTATTTCAAAACATCTTCTAACATGGAGGCTGCTTATGGGCTTGCCATAACGCTTTGTATGATTGCAACATCAATGCTATTCTCAAATTTTCTTGTTGCAAGGAGAGTGGCGCAGCCATGGATATATTTATACCTCGCCATTTATATTACAATTGAGCTAAGTTTTTTAATTGCAAATCTTAATAAATTTCCTCATGGTGGTTTTGTTACGTTAATTGTTGGCGGTGCATTATTTTCAGTAATGTATGTTTGGTTCCGTGCAAGAAAAGTTAAGAACCGTTATGTGGAATTTGTGAGGCTGGAGCAGTATCTGCCCATGTTACAGGAGCTTAGCAACGATCAGTCAATTCCAAAATACGCAACACACCTGGTGTATTTAACCAGTGCAAATAACCCAAGAGAAATTGAGCATAAAATTATTTATTCAATTTTAAACAGGAAGCCAAAGCGGGCAGATATTTATTGGTTTGTACATGTAGATACTTTGGATGATCCTTACACAAGTGATTACAGCGTTGAAACAATTATTCCTAATGAAGTGATACGGGTAGAATTTAGAATGGGCTTTAGAATGGAGCTACGCATAAATTTAATGTTTAGAAAAGTGGTGGAAGATATGGTTGCTAATAAAGAAGTGAATGTAATAAGCCGTTATGAAAGTTTGCAGCGGAATAATGTAGTAGGCGATTTTCAGTTTATTGTGATGGAAAAATTCCTTTCAAGAGATAATGAATTGCCATTCTTTGAAAAGCTGATAATGAAGTTGCATTTTTGGATAAAAGATAAAAGCCTAAGTGAAGAAAGAGGTTTTGGTTTAGAACAAAGCAATGTTTCTGTTGAAAAATTTCCGCTGATAGTAGCGCCGGTAAGCAAACTCAAGCTTAAGCGTATTTTTTCGGATGAAGAATAAAAACAGTTTGTAGTTTATGGTTTGTAGTTTGTAGTTGATTGTAACAAGTTTATCTTTAACTACAAACTGTAAACTACCAACTACTAACTAAGATTGTGTCTCCCACATTAATATATATTATCGCAGGTTATTCCATTCTTATAATAATTGTCTATCTCATTCAGGAGAAATTTATTTTTAAGCCTGAAAAATTAAAGCAGGATTTTTTATATAAGTATGATGTTCCTTTTAAAGAATTGTTTTTTGATGTTGCTCCCGGTGTAAAAATTAATGGTCTTCATTTTTATGTAAAAGATCCGCATGGATTGATATTATATTTTCATGGCAATACAAGAAGTATAAAAGGATGGGCCAAATATGCAAAAGATTTTTACCGGTATAATTATGATGTTGTGCTTGTAGATTACCGTGGCTTTGGAAAAAGTACAGGCAGAAGAAGTGAAAAAGATCTGTTGAACGATGTGCAGGTTATTTATGAAAAATTGGCCGGGCAATATTCAGAACAACATATTATTGTTTACGGAAGGAGCCTTGGCAGCGGCTTTGCGGCAAAAGTGGCAAGCGATAATAAACCCCGATATTTAATTTTAGATGCACCTTATTATAATTTTAGAAA
>JALYYX010000357.1 GCA_030946075.1 Bacteroidota bacterium
TTCCATTTTCAGCAGCAGGTACATTTAATGGAAGCTTTATTATTGCATCATTTAAATCACTTTCGATATAAGCATAAATTTCCGATGCAGAAGCCCGGGTAGTAGCTGTTTCAATATCCACCTCAGATGTTAGAACATGATCAATTTTAGGCACACCGCCGTAAATACGAACGAGGTTGAAATAAAAATAAGCTCTCAAAAATTTTGCTTCGCCAATATACCTGTCTTTGTCCGGCGTGTTGATGTCCGGTAAAAACTTTAGTGCATAAGTTGCCCTTCCGATTCCTTCAAAATTACTTATCCATACTTCAGAAAAAGACAGAGCTGAGGGAGTAAATGCCCAGTTGTCAAGATCATTTTTATCTGCACCTGTATCACCCGGGTCGCTCCCTTTATCAGCATCATCAGAGGTAATACTACTAATGCCAATCCAAGAAAATGAATGCTCTTCCCAGGCATATAATTTATTATAAACTGCAGCAATAAGTCTTAAAGCTCCGTCATTACTTTTAAGCAAATCCTGAATGGTTACTGTACGGGGAGCTTCTTCAAGAAACTTTTTGCCACACGATAGAAACAAAGTAGCGGTAAAAAGAAAAAAGAGAATCTTGTTATTTATTATTCTTTTCATAAGTTATTATTTAAGTTGAACATTAACGCCAAGCAGATATGTTGCAGAAATGGGATAAATATTTAATTCAATGCCAGCTTCATTTTGATTACCCGGTAATTCCGGAGTAAAGCCGGTATATTTTGTAAGTATCAAAGGGTTCTGGGCACTTGCATAAATTCTTACACTTCCTACATGAGCACTGTTAGTTTTTGGCTGAATGGTATAACCAAGAGTAACATTATTTATTCTTGCAAATGAACCTGACTCAATAAAATAATCTGTGGGATATGGCACACCATTAAAGGCCCTTGGATGGGTATTATTGCCACTTCCCTGAATCCAGCGGTTAATGGCAACATCATATTCTACATTATAATTACCACCATACCTTACACCTTTTTTTGCATTGTAAACTTTGTTACCAAAATTGCCATACAGATCCAGGTTAAAATCAAATTTTTTCCAGTTTACACCGGCATTAAAACCACCATATAATTTAGGCTGATAAGAACCTACAAAAACCCTGTCATTATTATCAATCACTCCATCCTTATTTACATCCACAATTTTAAAATCGCCGGGTTGTGCATTGGTAACATGAGGATAGGCATTAACTTCTGTATAATTTTGAAAAATGCCGCTGGTTTTAAAAACCCAGAATGAACCAATCGGCTGACCAACTAGTGTTCTGGTAGCTGACCATCCATTGTTGAGGCTTCCATAGTCAAGGGCTTTGCCCAGCCCCACATTTTCCACATTATTTTTATTAAAGGTTACATTAGCTCTTAAAGAATATTTTGTGTGATTATTTATTTGATTGTTCCATCCAAGTGAAATCTCAATTCCTTTATTTAATATATTGGCTGCATTAGTTAAAAACTGGCTGCCGAATCCAATATCCGTTAATGGAATTGTATATAAAGCTTTAGTAGCAAGCTTATGATAATAATCTATTTCACCGTTAAGCTTACCATTCAATGCAGAAAATTCTAATCCAAGATCAAATTCTTTGTTTACTTCCCATAGCAAATTGGGATCAACAATAGAAGTAACAATTGCACCATTAATTCTGTTGGTACCAAAATATGTATACAGTCGCTCTGTTGGTTTAAGATCAAAGGCCCCTGGTCGAATAACATCATTACCTACCAGACCATAACTGGCTCTTAGCTTTAAATTATCAAATGTTTTTTGATGAGCCATGAAATCTTCTTTGCTAATTACCCAACCAACACCCACTGATGGATAATTACCCCAGTGATGGAAAGAAGGAAAATTGCTACTGGCATCTCTGCGAAAACTTGCATTAACTAAATATTTATCCTGGAATCTATAATTCACTCTTGCAAAATAGGACTCACGTCTATAATAATCTCCAATTGGGTTTCTAAAATTCTGCTGTCCGCCGGTAGTATCTTTGAAATTTAGTTTCCATTGGGATTTATCAGCACCCACATTTTTTTTATTCGCACTTTCTGACCAGCCATTTCTTCTGTCAGCGGTATGTCCAACTGTTACAGTTAAATTATGAGCAGTACCAAATCGTTTAGTATAAGTTAAATAATTATCCCACACCCATTGGTAAATACTATCTGCAGAATAGTTAAGCAGGCTTACATCATTTCGTTGTGTTGTATTACCCACCTGGTATACAGGCACATAATTGCGACCATTATTCTGCTCTGCATCAATACCAAACGATGACCGGAAAGAAAGATTTTTGGTAAGTTGATATTCGCCCCACAAGCTACCTTCACCACGTATTCCATAGCTTTTATCATTTGTATATTCCAAAGTTGCTAACGGATTACCAACGTCACTTTTTGTTGTATACCCATACGTGCCATCAG
>JALYYX010000170.1 GCA_030946075.1 Bacteroidota bacterium
ATCGGATAATAGTTGTGCATCTTCTTTACCAGCTCTTTTTATTTCAACAGTGTTCATCACCATTTAAGTTGAAGCAGATTATTTTTTCTTTCTACATCAGCCATCCGTTGCGAAGGATCAATCTCTGCTTCTCTCAGGTCAGTAAGTTTATGGTTGAACTCTACAATATAAGTTGGATTTGTCCATGGCCATTCTTCATGTACCACTCTTTGCGAATAATTTTCCGCAGGTTTTTCTCCAAACATTAAATTCAACGGAATGTAGTGCTGCTCTGTGGTTCCGTCTTTAAATTTTAACTCAAGATCAATTGGCATGGGCATTTCTCCAACTCTTTTCAATCTTATTTTTGATACTCCATTTACTTCCCAAAGGCTGTCAATGCCATAGTCTACTGTTTTCAATGTGTTCAGCATATATTCTTTATACCATTTTAATTGCATGTTGCTCACTTTTTCTGCAACACGAACAAAATCATTTGGATTAGGATGTTTAAAGCGCCATTCTTTGTAATATTCCAATAAAATTTTATCCATATTGTTTTCACCGACTATGTAACCTAATTGTCTTAAAAACACAGCACCTTTATAATATGAATTGGTATTATACGCTAAATTGGTACTGTACCAATTTGCATGAGTGCTCATAGGTTCATCAAACCTGCTTCTTGCCAGATTAAAATATCGGTTGTATTCATCGGCACCTTCAAAAAAATCTTTTTTACGAAGCCATGCTAACACTTTTGCCTCTGCATAATCAGCAAATCCTTCATCCATCCATGCATATAAATTTTCATTAGTGCCTAACATCATCTGGTACCAGCTATGGCACCACTCGTGAACAGCAGTTTCAAAGCCCCCGTTCTTTATCAGCGTTGCCATAGGATATTCAGTGCCGCCGCCACCACCCTGTATAAATGAATACACAGGATAAGGGTAAGGTCCAAAGGTTTTTGCCATGAACGGGTATATCATAAAACATGAATCAGCCGTGGTTAAAAATTTCACTTCTGTTGCCGGATCATCTTTGTAAATAAAATGTAACAAAGGCCCGTTTGCAGTTTGTCTTGTTATGTGTTTGTAACCGGGATCCGCTGCCCACACAAAATCATGAACATTTTTAGCTGAGAAGTTCCATGTTCTTTCATTGGCCTCAATTGGTTTTAAAGGGGTGCCCTCTTTATCGTAGCCCCATCCAATTGCTGCTGCGTTTTGTAAAACACCTGTAGCACCCAGTTTATAATTTTTGTTAATGGTAATAGCAACATCATAATCGCCCCATACGCCATAAAACTCCCTGCTTATATAATCATCTGCATGCCAGCCTTCATAATCATACTCAACAATTTTGGGATACCATTGGCCTATGCTATATCGAATCCCTTCTTTGCTGTCTCTACCACTGCGACGTGAAAGTAAAGGTACCTGGCATTCAAATTCTGTATTAAAAACTGCTGATGACCGTGGCAGGATGGGTTTATCCAGATCAACTTCCAATATGGTTTCGTGCAATTTTGTTTTTTGTAACCTGCCATTGCTGAGAAATTTTATTACATGGCACCAGCCTTCTTCTGCAGGTGTCATTTCCACTATGCGCTTTTTAAAGCGGCTGTCAAAATCCTTTACAGGCTTGCCATTTATATCAGTCCCTAAAATAAGATTCTCTGTGCTGCGGCTATTAATATCCATCATGCTATTGGGCTTAAAAGCATTCCAGAATAGATGGATGAAGATGCGGTATAAAGTATCAGGAGAATTGTTTGTATAAGTAATGGCTTGTTTGCCTTTAATGATGTTAGTTGTAACATTCATATTTACATCCATTGTATATTTTATCCGTTGCTGCCAGCGATCTGCTTGCCCTGTTGAGGTAAGATGTAAAAAGTATGAAGAAAGAAATAAGAGTGCAAATTTTTTCATTGAGTAATAAAATTGAATTGCAAATTTCTGACAATAAATCCAATGAAGTGCTAAACTGCTTTATGAATTGCTGAAGTATTTTCGGGGTTATTGCTTTACCATATTCAGCATTACTAAAGTTTCACTTATCATCTTAGCGTTGTATTCTATTGTGAGATCCTTATGATTAACTGCATCCACAACCGTACCCACAAGACATAAGCCCCCGGTGAAAAAGTATAAAATTCCCATTCCTGTATGGCCTAATACAAACCGGTGAATGCCTGAAATGCCAATAAGCCCAAGTAGGCATAATATTAAAATGGTTTGCGGATCTTTTCTTTTAGAGCGATACATCACGCAAAAATGTGTAATCTCATCCTCACTAAATCCTTTTGTATGAGAATTGATAGTTACCAGTTCTTCGGGTGTAACATCATATAAATATTTTAAAAGTACCGGGTTAAAAACGCCACTGGGTTGCATAATTAATTTTTAATTTTTTAGAAAATAAACGTAACAATAATAATTTGTATACCCTGAAAAGAATAACCAAAACAGCAAAAATACCAAGGGGATGCAATGAGAAAGATTTGCTCATATTTCCATGAAATAAAAAGCTGATGGAATGGCCTAGCCCACAACCGGGACAAAAATCAATTCCTAATAATTTAAAAATGCACAATGAAAAATGCGTATCACTTGTGGGCTGCATCATAGCCAATGCTGTTAAAGAAACGATCCAAAATAAAAGCTCAAAATATTTTCTGAATAATATCATGATTAAATAAAATTAATCCTTTCCCTGAACTACAATTACAATCTCACCCTTCACTGCTTTTTGTTTAAAATGATCGCAGACTTGTTGCAATGTTCCTCTTTTATTTTCCTCAAAAACTTTTGTCAGCTCCCGGCTTACTGAGCATTGGCGCTCTGCGCCAAAGTGTAAAATAAAATCTTCTAAAGTTTTCACCAACCGCATGGGTGATTCATAAAAGATAATTGTTCTATCTTCTTCAGCCAATTTTTTCAGCAATGTTTGCCTGCCTTTTTTTTGCGGAATAAATCCTTCAAAAACAAATCGGTTTATTGGCAAGCCACTGTTCACCAAAGCGGGAACAAAGGCAGTTGCGCCTGGCAAACATTCAACTTTTATATTATTTTTTATACACTCTCTCACCAATAAAAAAGCTGGATCGCTTATGCCCGGCGTTCCGGCATCAGTCATCAAAGCCATGATCTTTCCTCCGTCTAATTGATCAATTAAATGTGGCAAAATTTTGTGCTCATTGTGCTGATGATAAGGCGTGACGGGCTTTTGGATATTGTAATGATTTAGCAGAAATGAAGATGTTCTTGTATCTTCTGCTAAAATAAGATCAACAGTTTTTAAAATTTCAATTGCCCTGAAAGTAATATCTGCAAGATTGCCGATAGGGGAAGGAATTAAGTAAAGCATGTTATTAATTTGATTTACCAATCAATTTTTTCAAGGCATTGATGATTTCATCAAATTTTGTTTCATTGATCATGCTAAAACGACGTACTATCTGGTTCTGCTCTACAGTAAATAATTTATGGCATTTAATTATTGATTTTTCAGGAAGTATTCCTGATTCTAAATCACTATCGCTTAAATCAACTGAATACTCATCTTTAAAAATATTACTTGTAACAACACAAATTAAAACGTCGGGGAATGCTTTATTGTAATTATTATTTGAAATGACTACAACAGGCCTTCGCTTGCTAAAGGAGAGATCAGAATATGGAAAAGGAACCAAAACAATTTCTCTTTGTTTATACATTATCCCATGCGCTGTTTTGTGAAGGCCAATTTTTTATTATTGAGCTCTCTGTAAGATCATTAGTATCATTACCAAGATATAAACCATATTTTTCTTCGAACAATAATTCTACAAGTCTATTCATTTTTTTTAAAAGAGGATTATCTTTTAGCAAGGACAATTCTTCTTTCATTGCCTCATATTCTTTAACAGATATTTTAATGGTTTCCTGCATATTTCAAATTTATAAAAATTACCTCAACTTATCAAGTTATATGTATTTCATATTCTTCCATAACAGGATTGGCCAATAATTTTTTTGCCGCATCTTCTGCCAGGCTCAATGCTTCTTCTTTTGTTGCGGCTTCTATTTGTAGATTGATGTGCTTACCTATTCTTACATCATTTATATTTTGTAATCCAAGGTTTTTTAAACCATCGGAAACTGCCTTCCCTTGCGGATCTAAGAGGTCTTTTAATGGCATTACTTTCACTTCTGCAGAGAAGATCATGTTGTTTTATTTTTATAAACCAATGATAAAATAATGTAGAAAAGAAAAATTACCGGCACTGCTATCCATTGCAAAAAAATTGCGCTGATAATTGCAACGGCGATCAATATTACTTTAGGCAAATTATTTTTTATTGAATAATCTTTAAATTTCATTCCCATAAAAAAAATATCACTCAGCATTAAATAACTAAGTAACACTATCATGCAATACAAAAACCACTTATTTACCAGTAAATTTCCAATGCCGAATGTTGTTGAATTAAAATGCAGTATCAATGGGAAAGATGCAACAAGCAAACCGATTGCAGGTACCGGCATTCCTTTAAAATTATAAGATTGCGTTCCGTCTAAATTAAATTTAGCAAGCCTGTATGCAGCTGCACAACTAACAATAAATGCCGGCAATAACCAGATGATTGAAACATCCAAACCATGTTCTTCTCTTCCAAAACTAAGGCGTAGCAATTGGTATAAAATTACTCCCGGTGCCACACCAAAACTTACTACATCCGCCAATGAATCTAATTGTTTGCCGATGGCAGAAGTAGCGTTAAAAAGGCGTGCAACAAAGCCATCTAAAAAATCAATTATTGCGGCTATCATTATGAAGATCCCCGCCCACCCTAACTTTTCAGGAATATTAAAGCTGCTGCCCAGCTCATCATTTACATAAATAAAAACTGATTCTGTCTGTAATGCAAATACAATTGCAATGCAGCCAAAAAATAAATTGAGCAGAGTGAAAAAGTTTGGAATTTGTTTCATAATATATGTCCACTGACCACAGTCGGCAGACAACAGCCTCGTTTTAATTTAATGAATTTTTTAAAGCTTGAATTAATTTAATTAACGAATCTAAGAAATCATAAAGTTCATTAAACTCTTCTTCATTAATATATTTTCTTCTTTTTGCTAAATAAAGACAAGCGACAACTTCAATACCTGATCTTATAGAATAATTTAAGAATCGTTTGAATTCATCATTAGATTGACCAGTAGAGCCTTCTGCAATGTTTAAATTAATGGAATCAGCAGCTCTTTTAATCTGTTGAGTCAAACTAAATAAT
>JALYYX010000413.1 GCA_030946075.1 Bacteroidota bacterium
GCGGAACGGAACATGCAGTAGGCCATTTATTGTACAGCCGCATGTGGACGAAAGTTTTGTTTGATCTTGGATTGATAAGTTTTGATGAACCTTTTAGGAAGTTGGTAAACCAAGGAATGATACAGGGCGTATCTGAGTATATTGTTAGATATGATGCAATAAGAGTGAATTTTGTTGGAGAAGGAAACATGGTAGGGATGGAGTTTGAAACTGGAACAGACAGTTTTAAGTACATAAACAACAAAGAAAAATTTCAAATTAAACTTGATAAAGATTGTATCATTTATTATTCAGCTGATACCGAATTCGTAAACCTGTACATAGATGATAAAACCCAAAATTTTATTTTAAATAAGAAACTTGTTGACATTAAATTCACGAACAATTCTAAACTAAATCTAGTTAACTTTTTAGGCAGCAGAAGAGATGCGAAGGATATTATACTTGTTTGTAAGAATGGGTATTATAAAAATGGAGAATTCACTAATTTCCTGCATTCACCTAATACTACTGCTGACGACTTTTTCACAATACCTGTCGTTGAAAAAATGTCAAAGTCAAAATTAAATGTTATTAATCCTGATGAAATTATCAACAAATACGGCGCTGATACCTTCCGTATGTATGAAATGTTTTTAGGTCCGGTGGAAGCGAGCAAACCGTGGGATACCAAAGGCATTGAAGGCGTTCACCGTTTCTTAAAAAAATTATGGCGCTTATTTTATGACGATGTAAAGGGCAAAGTTTGGAACGAAGAAAAAGCAACAGATGCCGAATTAAAAATACTTCACAAAACCATTAAAAAAATTGAAGAAGACACTGAACGGTTTGCTTACAATACAGCGGTAAGCGCATTTATGGTTTGTGTAAATGAACTAACAGATTTAAAGTGCCACAAAAAAGAAATTCTTGTACCCTTATTAATTCTCTTAACTCCATACGCACCTCACATTGCAGAAGAATTATATCATTCGATTCAAAGTCCCTCTCCCCCTGGGGAGAGGTTAGGTGAGGGGTCTGTTTTAGATGCATCGTTCCCAACTTTTGATCCTAAATATTTAATTGAATCTTCAAAAGAATACCCGATTTCTATAAATGGTAAAATGAGAACAACAATCAACATCAGCCTTGATGCCACAGAAGAGGATGTAAGAAAAATTGTTTTGGAAAATGAAGTGATTAGGAAATGGATAGAAGACAAACCAATTAAAAAATTGATCTATGTAAAAAGTAAAATGGTGAATGTGGTTGTGTAAACTTCAAAGGTAAAATAACAATCTTCTTAAATAAAATACACATTGAATAGAATTGTTGAACTTGCATAGTATAAAATGATTGCTACTCAAAATATATTACAGGAGCGTTTAAAGTCGCACTCACATACTTTCCATAAAGTGGTTGATTTTAATCCTGCAAAAGAAAAATTAATTCACTTTGATTTCACAAATGATAATAAAGAATTGTTTGATATTGATTTTGCTGAAACAGAAATTTTTTCAAAGTATGTTGATGTAAAATTAAAAAAGGCAAAAGCCAAATTCGGAATAGGTGGTTATGACGAGATAAGAGGTTTTTATGAAAGAAGTAAAGTTTTTGATGCTTTAAATATTGAAGAGGAACCACGGCGATTGCATTTAGGAATTGATATTTGGGGAGAAGAAGGAACAAAAGTATATGCTCCTTTAGGTGGATTGGTTCATAGTTTTGGTTTCAATAAACATTTTGGAGACTATGGAGCCACACTTATTTTGCTGCATCAGTTGGATACTGTTACATTTTACACTTTATACGGCCATCTTAGTCTGGATGATATCGCTAAAGTCACAGAATTTCAATACATAATTCGTGGACACGTGATAGGCCATTTTGGAAAGCCTGAAGAGAACGGACATTGGCCACCTCACTTGCATTTTCAAATTATAAAAGACATAAGAACTTACAAAGGCGATTATCCCGGTGTATGCAAATACAGTGAGAGAAAAAAGTACCTTGCTAACTGTCCCGATCCTGATCTGATATTAAATATGATGAACTATGCAGTTTAGTTAAACTGTGTGTGCATTGCAAATTCTCCATTAGAAATTGTATTTTTACATATATTATAAAATGCAATGGAAATTATTCCCGGACCTCTTCTTAAAACCATAAATTCTCCGGCTGATCTAAAAAAGCTAAGGCGTAATCAATTGCCAAAACTTTGCGATGAACTTCGCCAATATATTATTGATGTTGTTAGCGTTTATGGCGGCCACTTTGGCGCAAGCCTTGGTGTGGTTGAATTAACCGTTGCCTTACATTATGTTTTTGATACACCTTACGACCAATTGGTGTGGGATGTGGGTCATCAGGCTTATGGTCATAAAATCCTTACAGGCCGCAGGGAGATTTTTTCAACCAATAGAAAATATAAAGGTCTTAGCGGCTTTCCTAAAAGAACAGAAAGTGAATATGATACTTTTGGCGTCGGTCATTCTTCTACTTCTATTTCTGCAGCGCTTGGTATGGCAATGGCATCTCATTATAAAGGAGAAAAAGATAGACAACATGTTGCCATCATTGGGGATGGAGCCATGACAGCGGGTTTGGCTTTTGAAGGAATGAATCATGCAGGAATTGAAAATAGCAACCTGCTTATTATTCTTAATGATAATTGCATGAGCATCGATCCCAATGTTGGTGCATTAAAAGAATATCTTACTGA
>JALYYX010000419.1 GCA_030946075.1 Bacteroidota bacterium
CATAGGCAAACAATAAAACTATCATCTAAAGATGATATTCTTTTAAAACATATTACAGATAAATTATTTGAATGGCATCCGGCTTTACATCATAAAATAGTTTTTGCAGATATGCTTAAAGGCTGTGATGCATATATTGCTACAGGCAGTAATAATTCTGCAAGATATTTTGATTATTATTTTGGCAGATATCCAAATATCATCCGCCGAAACAGAACATCAGTAGCTGTTTTAAAGGGAAATGAAAATGAAGAACAATTAATCAATCTGGCAGATGATGTTCTTTTATTCTTTGGATTAGGTTGTAGAAATGTCACAAAAATCTTTGTACCCGAAGGGTATGATTTTGTGCCGCTATTAAATGCTTTTAAAAAATACAATTATTTTAGTGACCATTCCAAATACAAAAATAATTACGATTATAATCTTGCATTATTGATAATGAATAATGCTTTTTATATGACGAATGAAAGTATTTTACTACTGGAAAATGAAAATATATTTTCCCCGATTGCACAATTAAACTATAGCTTTTATAATAATGAAAAACCACTTTTGCAAACTTTACAAAAAGATAAAACTATACAATGCATAGTTGGAGAAGGAAATGTTGAATTTGGTAAAACACAAAACCCATCTTTATTTGAATATGCAGATGGAATTGATACCATGCAATTTTTACTTTCTTTATAATTCTGCCAAAAAATTCTATTTTTCCTTTTTTGTCACAAATTTTTTGTCAAAATTTCTTATTAAATTTTGCTGTAAAAAGTAATGTACGAACTTCTTCCTAATTTAATGTTAAAGGTAAATACGTATTATTTAATAATTAAAACACTTCGTTTATTTGTTGTAGTAAGGCATGTGATTTGATAATGTTTTAAACTAAAATTATAATACATATAAAATTCAGTTCATGAAACCCAAAAACATTTTAGCTACCATAATCATCAGCGCTATTACAGCCCTGGGCGTTATGTTTGGTTACGGCAAATTTCAGCAAAACAATAATCCTAATTTTAAAAGCCAGTTCAGTATTCCTGCAAATTATAAATATGCAGGTTTTTTTGATGGTGCAGGCTCTCCAAATGCTGGCCCTGTAGATTTTACACAGGCTGCCACGGCGGCAATTCCCACGGTAGTGCATATTAAAACAAAAACAAACCCACGGCAGGTAAACAATAATCTGCCCAACAAAAATCCTTTCTCTGACATGCTTGGCGACGACATGTTCGACCAGCTTTTTGGTAACCGCCAAAGATCAATGCCACAAATGGCTTCTGGCTCGGGAGTAATAATAAGTGCGGACGGATATATTGTAACAAACAATCACGTGGTTGCCGGCGCTGATGAGGTTACGGTAACATTAAGCAACAGAAAAACTTATACTGCAAAAGTTATTGGGGCAGACCCCTCTTATGATCTTGCGGTTGTAAAAGTAAATGCAACCAATTTGCCTTTTATGTTATTCGGCAATTCTGATGAGGTAAAAATCGGGCAATGGGTATTGGCTATCGGATATCCTCTAACGCTCGATGCTACAGTTACTGCAGGTATCATCAGCGCCAAGTCAAGATCGCTCGGTTTAAACAGAGATAAGACAGGGGGAAAAACAATGGCTGTAGAATCTTATTTACAAACTGATGCTGCTGTAAACATGGGAAACAGCGGTGGTGCATTAATAAATACAAATGGTCAATTAATAGGCGTGAATTCTGCCATCGCCTCTCCAACAGGATATTATTCCGGCTACTCTTATGCAATACCGGTAAATATTGCAAGAAAGGTAGTGAATGATCTTATGAAATATGGTAGTGTTCAAAGAGGATTTTTAGGCGCACAATTTACTGATGCGGCGTTACTCACTGACGATGATAAAAAGAAAATGAACATTCCTTTAAATGTAGATGGAATTTATATTGAGCAGGTTACTCAAAATGGGGGGGCTGCTGCTGCCGGAATAAAGAAAGGAGATATAATAAGAAAAATAAATGGAGTGGATGTTTATACCGGCTCTGAACTACAGGAGCAATTAAGCAATTTTAAACCCGGCGATAAAGTAAATGTAACTTATGAGAGAAACGGCAGTAACAATATGGCTGCTGTTACTTTAAAAAATAATGCAGGAAATTATGATATTGTAAAAGCAGACGAGATGATTGATAAGTTAGGTGTTGACCTGGTTACTCTGGATAGCAGACAAGCAAAAACTTACGGAATATCGGGGGGTGTAGTAGTTAAAAAGATTAATGAGGGTGTAATAAATAATCAAACAAGAATGAGAGATGGATTTATTATAACCAAAGCAAATGGCAAACCTGTTAAATCAGTAGATGAATTAAAATCTGTGATCGGAAATTCAAAAGATGTAAAGATTGAAGGAGTTTATCCGGGATATGATGAAGTTTTCGAATATCCTTTAGATCTGGGAGAATCAAGATAACTAAACCTTAGAATATAATTAAAGGCTCTCTGAATTTTTTCAGAGAGCCTTTAATTTTTCATAAAGTAAATAACTCCAGGGATCTATTTCAACATTTTGTTGTTGCGGAAAAATTATGAAAGACGGATTAAAAACATTCTTGAATTTTCCATTTAAATTATCATCTAAAATTTTATGAAAAACTTTTTCAGGTGAGAAATTGATAATCACAAAAACTACATCCTCTTTATTTTTTCTTACAAAACTGAAAATTCTTTCATCGCCTGTTTCAATTTTATATGTTATTACATTCATGTCTCCTGCCCTTAATGCTGAATTTCTTTTACGCAAATTCAACAACACTTTATAAAACCCATGCAGGTCACATTTATCTTTCCATTCAATTACATCTTTATCAAAAAAATTTAAGCGTTTGTAATTAGGTAACTCCTGTCCGCTATAAATCATTGGTAACCCATTCCATATACAACTGAATACAGCAAAGGCTTTGGCCGCCTCCCCATATTTTTCATACTCAGTTCCGTTCCAACTATTTTCATCATGATTACTTGTAAAATAAACTCTTAAAGCCTCCTTAGGAAATGTGGAGTTATACTCATTCAATAGATTGAAAAGTGCTGGTAGATTATTTTTTCCTTTACAAAATTCTTCGGTAGCATGCATCCACTTCCATGTATAAGTTGCATCAAAAACTTGATGATATTCCGGTTCTTCACACTCTGCAAGCCATAAAAGCTCAGGCTTAATTTTTTCCAATTCTGTTCTTGCTTTTTCCCAAAAATCAAGCGGCACCAAATGCGCCATATCGCAGCGAAATCCATCAATGTTACACTCCAAAATCCAAAACTTCATTGCATCAATCATTGCAACTTGCATTTGTTCATTATCATAATTTAATTTACTTACATCGTCCCACCCATTCGGATGAGAAATGTGTCCATTAATATCATAACAAAAAAAATCAGGGTGAGCTTCAATCCAAATATTATCATTACCTGTATGATTCGCAACCCAATCTATTATTACTTTAAATCCAAACTTATGAGCAGTGGTAATCAATTCAATAAGATCTCTCAGGCAACCAAATTCAGGATTAACTGTTTTATAATTTTGAACGGCATAATAACTTCCTAAAGTTCCTTTTCTGTTTTTATTGCTGATGGGTGTAACCGGCATAAACCATAATACTTCAACACCCATATCTTTAAGCCGGGGCAAATGTGTTTGAAATGCCTTGAAAGTACCGTCAACAGTGTATTGCCTCACGTTAACCTCATAAATATTTGTTGAACAACTCCAATAGGGGTGATTGAATTCCATATTTATATTTTAAGTTTCTCTTGACCCTTTCCACAACTCATTATCACAATTCACCATTAACTTTGCAATATTACATGAAGCAGTTTAATGTACCCATAACATACAGAAGCCGCCTAATATCTGCTATTAAAACCAAACGCAGAGCACAGGATAAATTAAAAAAAGATTTTACACCCACCTTTTTAGATTTTGGTGCATTACAAATTTATCTTGCCCGCCATTTTGGTTTTTGCTACGGAGTAGAAAATGCAATTGAAATATCTTTCAGAACTATTGAAGAAAATCCTGATAAAAGAATTTTTTTATTGAGTGAGATGATACATAACCCCCTTGTTAATGAGGACCTGAAAAAACGTGGTGTTCAATTTTTAATGGATACTCATGGTAATTTATTAA
>JALYYX010000183.1 GCA_030946075.1 Bacteroidota bacterium
TGCGCTTTAGTTCGTCCGTTTCGTCAGGCATTGCCTGCTCCTCTACATTCGACATCATGATCGGCTGAGCTTGTTGTACATTTTGTTCGGGCTCCTCCGTCGCTTCTAAGGAATCTTTAACTACCAGCTGCATATCGATAGCAGGTTCGTCAACCTGTGCCGAAATCTGCAACGGCAGTGGTTCCTCCATAGTCTTCCTGGATTCGGTTTGTTGCTGTTGCGGCTCTTCTACATAAAGGTTGGAAGGCTTGGCAAGGTATCCGCCTGACGTCGGGGCGGTTACTGATACAGCATCTTTATTTAGTTCTTTATTTAAATTTTTATTTTCGTGTTTTGGTATTTCAGCAGTGACAGGCGCTGGTGCTTCGGCAGGTATTGAATCAGGCATTGAAGATAATTCGAAATGAATAATTTCCGGCTCTGATTTATCAACAGTAATTTTACTAAGTACTTCTTCTACCTCATCCGTCCGCCTTTGGCTGACACCTTCTCCTGCAGGAGAAGGAAATGCAGACTCTACATTATTAGAAACATCTTCTATTATTGTTGGAGTCATCATATCTTTAATTAGCTCAGCAACGGCTTCTATTTTGGGTTCTGCTTTAGCCTGTTGTTTTAAGTCAACTTGCGGCAAAGGTTTTTCTTCTTCCTTTTGCTTTTCATCGAATTGAAAAACGGGTTGTTGATAAACGTTTTTCTTTTCTTCAGGCTGCACCAAGGTCATTACGATCTTCTCTTCTTTTTTACTTTCTTCTTTGGGAGTTTCTTTTTTATCGAAAGGATCTTTATGTTCAAAGCCTGTTGCAATTAATGTGATACCAATTTTTTCTCCAAGGTTATTATCATATCCTAATCCTAATATCACATCTGTATCTTCGCCTGCCTGGCTAATTAAATGTTTTTGAATTGTCTCTACTTCATCCATAGTAAATTCAGTTTCGCCTTCGGCAGAATTTATATTTATAAGAATCCATTTTGCACCCTTGATATCATTGTCATTCAGCAATGGTGAATTCAGTGCATCTTCAATTGCCTGCTGAGCCCTGTTCTCTCCTTCGCATGCTGCACTGCCCAGAATTGCTACGCCGCCGTTACGCATTACTGTGCATACATCTGCAAAGTCAACATTAATTTGCCCTGTACTATTGATTACGTCTGTAATACATTTTGCTGCCGTTGCCAAAACATTATCAGCCTTGCTGAATGCAGCTTTCATGGTAAGGTTACCAAATTGATGGCGCAGTTTATCATTACTTATTACCAATAAAGTATCAACATGATCTTTTAATTTTTTAATTCCGTCTTCTGCCTGGGCAATTCTTTTTTTACCCTCATATGCAAAGGGTGTTGTAACAATACCTACGGTAAGAATTCCCAAGTCTTTACAAATTTTTGCAATGATAGGTGCACCGCCTGTTCCTGTTCCGCCCCCCATGCCTGCAGTAATGAAAGCCATCTTGGTATTCACTTCCAAAATGCGTTTTATTTCTTCAAGACTTTCTTCAGTTGCTTCCCTGCCTATTGCCGGGTTTGCTCCGGCACCGAGACCTTGCGTAAGGTGTGGTCCTAACTGAATTTTATTTGGAACACTGCTTTGCGAAATAGCCTGCGCATCAGTATTACAGATTATAAAATTTACGGCATCAGTACTTTGGTTATACATATAGTTTACGGCATTGCTACCGCCGCCGCCAACACCAATTACTTTGATGATGGAAGATTTTTCTTTAGGCAAATCAAAATGTATCATTAGTTATTATTTTAGGGTTAGTTGTGTTCATGTTGAGAAGTTTAGAAGTTTAGAAGTTTAGAGTTTAGCGTCTTCTTCTTCCTTAAACAAATCAATCAATCCATTTTTGAAAGAATCCATAAAGCCTTTTAAAGTTTTGCGCTGTTTTATTTTTGCTTCCTTTCCATCAATCTCTACTTCCGCTGTAGCTGGTTCTTCAATCGGTTGCTGCAAACCTTCAGGCACACTTACTTTTCTGAATTCTTTTTCAAACTGCTTGCGTTTGTTCTCATAATCATTGTATCCTTTCAATATCAAACCCAGGCAGGTTGAATACATTGGCTTTGCCAATTCTTCAATATGGCCCGGGGCAAGATGTTCATTAGGATAACCAATTCTTGCATTCAATCCTGTAACATATTCAGTTAATTGAATAAGATGCTTCAATTGAGAACCGCCACCGGTAAGGATTACGCCGCCATTCAGCATCCTGTTATCCAAACCAACCTGTTTTAAATGATAAGAAACAAAATCCATTATCTCGCTCATGCGTGCCTGAATAATTCCTGCAAGGTTTTTTACAGATATTTCCTTTGGAGCCATACCACGAAGACCAGGAATTGTTATAAATGCATTTGATTTTGCTTCTTCAGATAAGGCACTGCCGAATTGAACTTTCATTTGCTCTGCCTGTGTTTTTAAAACACCTAATCCTGTTTTAATATCATTGGTAATATTTTCTCCGCCAAAAGGAATAACGGCTGTATGTTTTAAAATTCCTTCATAAAAAACTGCAAGATCAGTTGTGCCACCACCGATATCAACTATCGCAACGCCTGCTTCAAGATCATGATCACACATTACTGCTGCCGCAGAGGCAAGTGGTTGTAAAACCAAATCCTTTGTTTTTAATCCGGCTTTATCAACGCTTCTATTTATATTTCTAATTGCATTTTTATCACCGGTGATGATGTGAAAATTTGCGCCAACTTTTACACCACTGTATCCAATTGGATCAGGAATGTTTTGAAAATTATCTACTGTAAATTCCTGCGGAATAACATCAATGATCTGGTCCCCCGCAGGTATGTAAGTTTTGTACTGATCATTTATCAACTGATCAATTTCTGCCTGCTTGATCTCCTCATCCGTGTTTTGACGTACAATGTCGCCACGGGTTTGAAGGCTTTTAATGTGATGACCTGCAATACCAACGTACACTTCGCTTATGGGCAAAGTGGGGTTGCTGGCATAACAATTTTCAAGCGCCGTTTGAATGGCTTTAATAGTTTGATCGATGTTCAATACCATCCCGTGTTGTACACCGT
>JALYYX010000439.1 GCA_030946075.1 Bacteroidota bacterium
ATGCATGTTTATAAAAGTAAACCGGCTATTTCCATGCTTATAACAAATATGCAGGTATCCTATTATAAAAAAGCTACGGGAAAAACTTTTTTTGTTTGTGCAGAAGGTAAAGAGATCAGGGATGCAATTGAAAATTCAATTTTTTCAAAAGAAACTAAAAGTGTTACCGCTAAATCAATAGGTACAAATAAAGATGGCGATGTAGTTGCTGAGTTTTTATTTACATGGTCATTTAAAGTAAAATCTTTTTAAACGTCTTTTGTTGCTACCTTCAATTTCCATTTTCAATTATACAATTCTCATTTTATGAAGATCGCTTTTCACGGAGCCGCCAGAACTGTAACGGGTTCCAAACATTTAATAACATTATCCAATGGAAAAAAATATTTATTGGATTGCGGGATGTTCCAGGGCATGGGGCAGGAAACAAATGATCTTAACAGGAACTTTGGATTTGATGCTGCATCGGTTGATTATCTTATTTTATCACATGCACATATTGATCATTGCGGACTAATACCAAAGCTGGTAAAGGATGGATTCAATGGAAAAATTTTTGCTACAGATGCTACGAAAGATCTTGCCGCAATTTTAATGGAAGACAGTGCAGGCATACAGGAAAATGATTTGAAGTTCGTTAACAAACGCAGGGCAGCAGAGGGTTTACCATATCTTCTTCCACTTTATACAACTGAAGATGCATTAAAAGCAATTGAACTTTTTGTACCCCGGCAATATGATCAATGGTTTGCTGTTGATGAAAGTGTACAGGTAATGTATAAAGATGCAGGACATATTATCGGAAGCGCAACAGTGCATTTAAAAATTAATGAGAATGGGAAAGAAACAAGGCTTACATTTTCAGGAGATGTGGGACGTTATCGTGATGTAATATTAAAGTCTCCTGCAGAATTTCCCCAGGCAGATTATATTCTTCTGGAATCAACTTATGGCAATAGTTTGCACGAACAGATCGGCGATACTACAGATCTTTTTCTTGAATGGATAACAAAAACATGTTTGCAGAAAAAAGGAAAATTAATCATTCCTGCATTCAGCGTGGGAAGAACCCAGGAAGTTTTATTTGCATTAAATCAGTTGGAATCTCAAAATCGTTTGCCAGATGTGCCTTACATTGTTGATAGTCCATTAAGCATGGAAGCAACTCAGGTAATTAAAAGTTATCCTCAATATTTTAATAAGAATATTCAAAAATTATTAGAGACAGATAATGATCCTTTTAATTTTAAGGGCCTGAAATTTACAAAGTCAGTGGAAGAAAGTAAGGCATTGAATTACTCCAAAGACCCATGTGTTATTATTTCTGCAAGCGGCATGGCAGAAGCAGGAAGAGTAAAACATCACATCAGTAATAACATTGAGAACAGCCGTAACACAATTTTACTTACAGGTTATTGTGAACCTCATTCCTTGGGTGGAAGATTAAAATTGCATCCTAAAGAAGTAAATATTTTTGGCGCTCCTCACGAAGTAAATGCAGAAATAGGAGAGATACGTAGCATGAGTGCACATGGAGATTACAATGATCTTTGCCAATGGCTTGCCTGTCAGGATCCTAAACAGGTTAAGAAATTATTTTTGGTTCATGGAGAATATAATGTTCAGCAAGACTTTCAGCAAAGGCTTATCAGCAAAGGTTTCGCAGATGTTGAAATACCGGAAATACATTATGAGGTCGGTTTAACATAATTACATCGCTATTTTAAAAGAAATATCAAAGCAATTTTTTTGATAACTTAAATCCGCCTTTTAAGGCGGAGAATATAATAAACAAATTAAGGGCTTTAGCCCTGATAATAAGTTATGGCCTTCGTAAAAGTTATGATACATGCTGTATGGGGTACAAAAAATCGTCACCCTTTTCTCACAAATGAAATAAGAGGGAAAGTAATTCAACATATAAAAGAAAATGCAAAGACCAAACAAATTTATATCGATACAATTAACGGTTATACTGATCATCTGCATTGCCTTTTCGGATTAAATGCTGACATGACTATTGCAAAAGTTTTGCAGCTCATAAAAGGTGAATCTGCTTTTTGGATAAATAAAGAAAAAATAATCAAACTAAAGTTTGAATGGGCTGATGAATACTTCGCAGTATCAGTGAGTAAATCAATGATTGATAAAGTAAGAGATTATATCAAACTGCAGGAGGTGCATCATAAAAAAATAACTTTTACAAATGAATACGAAAAGTTTATCAAACAATATAAATTTAATAATTATGGCTAAAGCCTTTACCCAGATTAGTTTTGTATCCGCCTTAAAAGGCGGAGTTATTTTTCTTTTTTTATTTCT
>JALYYX010000019.1 GCA_030946075.1 Bacteroidota bacterium
TCTCTGAGCAGCTGGATAATTTATCGAGTACATCTGCATTCCACTTTCTTTTATGAAAAATGTATCTGCGTTTGATAAAGTTAACACAGCTTCTTCTTGCTTCAATTCTATATGCGATAGCCGTTGCCATAATAAACCCGGAAGTATCGCAACCTTGCCTTGGGGCAGACCATCAGGATTTATCCGGATACGATTCCATAATTCATCCTCCAATAATACACCACTAAGTTTTTTATCCTGTTCACCTTCCTTTTCAAAATAGGAATGAAATTGCCAATTATAATTACTGCCATTCAACTTTACTTGTGAAAAAGTTTGTCCGCACCATTCCTGCGATGAACAATCTGCTTTTATTGTTTTTTCTTTTCCCTCTTTTGAAACCGGCGTAAAAACCGAGAGCATCATGGAATACGGATAAATACCGGTAACGAATTTTTTTGTCATGTTCATTTTTAATACTCTTACTTTATCGTTGGTTTTTTCAGGCTCATCCAGCTTAACTAATTTATCAGTGGAAAAATCTTCTGTTACGAAAATCAAAACTGCTTCGCCGTTTCGTATTTCACCGTAGCGGGCTTGTTGCAGATCATAACTGCTTAGTTCTGCTTTACCGGCATTCCATTTTTGTTTAAATTCTTCTGAAGGTGGCTCAGCTTTTTGTTTACATGAATACAAACTAAATAAAATAATCGCTGATAATAAAGACTGATTTATTTTCATATTACCGGTATTTAAAAATGGTGGCTATTATCTTATAGCCTGCCAGCACTGTACCTTTCAAAGTTCCGCTTATTTTGGAAAACCCAATCCGTTTGCGATAGCTTACCGGAACTTCCATAATCTTCATTTTTAATTTTGCTGCTTTTAGTTGCATCTCTACTGTCCAGCCATAAGTTGTATCCTGCATATTTATTTCTAACAGCTTTTCATACTTTACGGCTCTGAACGGCCCCAGGTCTGTGTAACGAACATGATATATAATTTTCAATAATCTTGTAGCAAGCCAATTGCCAAATATCTGCGGAATAGTCATAGATCCTTTTTCTTTTTTTCCTAATGCTCTTGATCCTATCACCATATCCATTCCGTTAATAATTGGCTCTATCAACAAAGGCATTTCTTCAGGATGATCGGAATAATCTGCATCAATAAAAACAACAATATCGGGCAGAGGCTGCAATTGTTTGATGTATTCAATTCCCTTCAGGCAGGCAAAACCATAACCGGGTCTGTGTTCATGAAGTACCGTTGCACCTGCATTCCGGGCATTCACATCGGTTGCATCGTTTGAATTATTATTTACAACAATCACTTCATCTACCAAACCTTGCGGAATATCATTTATTACTTTTGCTATTGAATTCTCTTCGTTATATGCCGGAATGATGACAACAATTTTTGGGTTTTTAATCATGAAAAGTTGCGAATGCTTTTTGTCTCCATTCTTTTATGCCCAAAGCAAATATCATTGAAAAGCCTGTGAGCGCCATTAATAATAATGGAAGGCTTGCATAGTTTTTAAAATAGAAAGATTCTATCACGCCAAACAAAAAATAAAACACCAATATGCCTTCCACACTATTCAGCCAGTTGATCTTAGTTTGGTTATAACGGTTCCTGATCATTGTATCCGAACTATTAACTGCATTAAATTTTGGTGTACGTATAAATCCGGATTTGATGTTAAAATATCCCTGTATAATACCAATAGAATTACTTAACGAAAGTCCGATGAACAGTGAAACGAAAAGAGGGAAATGAAAAATAAAACCTGCCAGTTTTTTCGTCACACTTCCTGGTGAATTATTAAAATAAGAAATAAAATAATGAAGGATGTAAATTAAAAAGCTAATGCCAATAAGGCTCGAAATTTTGAACAACAGGTTATAATCAGGATAATATTCTTTTACAAAAAGCAATGGAACAGACAGAAGTGTATAGATGATGATGCTGATAAAACCCAGGCTGTAAATAAGATGAAATGCGCCATGCAATTTTACTGAGAGTGAAAGTTTTGAAGCAAACAAGGTCTTCATATTTTTTCTTGCCGTTTCAGCGCCGCCTTTCGTCCAGCGGAATTGTTGCGATTTTAATGCACTTACAAAAGGAGGTAATTCTGCAGGTGTAATAAAATCTTCGAGGTATTTAAATTTCCATCCTTTCATTTGTGCCCGGTAACTCAAATCAAAATCTTCTGTCAATGTATCCGATTGCCAGTTGCCTGCATCCAGTATCGTTTGTTTACGCCACACACCGGCAGTGCCATTAAAGTTTATGAAATAACCTGCTGCATTTCTTCCCCGCTGTTCAACGCTGAAATGCCCGTCCAGCGCTATTGCCTGCAATCTTGCCAACAAAGATGTTTCTTTATTGATGTGTCCCCATTTTGTTTGCACCATACCTATATCAGGATCTGTAAACCAGGGAATGGTTTTTTTTAGAAAATCTATTGAAGGAAGAAAGTCCGCATCAAAAACAGCAATGTAATCGCCTTTCGCCAAACTCAATCCATGTTTTAATGCGCCGCCTTTAAACCCCTCCCGGTTTTGTCGCTTAATATGATCAACAGTTATATTTTGTTTTTTGAGCAGCGCTACTTTGCCGGCAATGATATCAGATGTTTCATCGGTACTGTCATCTAATACCTGTATCTCTATTTTATCTGCCGGGTAATCTATGGCCGCCACTGCATCAATCAATCTTTCTACCACATACATTTCATTGTACACAGGAAGCTGGATGGTAACGAAAGGGAGGAAATCTTTTGAATGAACAGGTTGCTTTTTCTTACCGAAAGAATGGAGATAATGATAAATAAGGTGAGCATCAAAAATAGAATGGATCAAGACAAAAAGTATGGCAAGCGCATACAATACAACAATGATATTTATAAACACACTAAGCATTTACCAGATTATGCATAAAGGTATTTATAAATGAACAGTTATGTTATTATTACCAATAGAAATGGGGTCGTTGTTTATTCTTCCTTCTTCTTCACGGTTCTCTAATTTCAAGACGCCTCTCGGGCAAACCGATGCACAAACGCCGCATCCCACGCACGAAGCTCTTACAATATTTTGCCCCTTTTGTGCATAAGATCTCACATCAATACCCATCTCACAATATGTAGAGCAATTGCCGCAGGATATGCATTGCCCGCCATTGGTTGTAATTCTGAATTTAGATTTAAAGCGTTGGAAAATACCAAGTATTGCAGCCATCGGGCAACCAAAGCGGCACCAAACCCTTGAGCCCATTATCGGATAAAAACCTACCCCAATCACACCTGAAAATATTGCACCGATAAAAAAGCCATACCATTGCGCAAAGGCGCCGGAAACAGAACCGAGTATGCCGCCTTTATAATATGAATTCAACCATAGCAAAATAGTAGTAACCGTAATAAAAACTAAAACACTGTGCACCATCCATCTTTCAATCTTCCATGCTTTTAAACTTTTATCAGAAAGATGCCTGTAAGGATCTCCGGCAGTTTCAGCTAAACCACCGCAGCCGCAAACCCAACTGCAATACCAGCGTTTACCATATTTGTAAGTGAGGACAGGTGTTGCAATAAAAGTCATCATCGCTCCCCAAAAAACCATGAACACACCCAGGTGGCCCGAGCTCATTAATGAAGAAACATCTGATGGAAAAAGGTAGTTGTACTTAAGCGGCCAGAAATAAGAAAAATAAAATTCAGGCTCGTTTAATTTTTTTAAAAACATGGGGATAAGAAAAGCAAAACCGGTTTGAAAGAACATGACAGAAAAAGTGCGGATAACATGATAGCGGCTGTAACGGTTTTTTCCAATAAACCTTATTCCCATTGTTATTACAGCCAACGTATAAAACGTAC
>JALYYX010000020.1 GCA_030946075.1 Bacteroidota bacterium
CCTTTAAAAATATTTGCAATGCCTTTCAGCAATGAATCACCATGCATGTTTTCAAATTTTCCGTTTTTTAAAACCGGGAAAGTATAATCTGCTGCTGCATAGCATGCACCAATACCAACCTTTGTATTCTCATTACAGTAAGATGCAATTTTTTTTAATGCTGTATTGTAAGTGCTGTCAGAAATATTTTTATATTCATACTCATCGTTGCCAATCATAAATGATGCATATCCCTTTCTGTATTTTCCATGAGAGTCAAACCAAATATTATCTATTGAATAATGATGCTTATTTACCAATGCGGTAATCTTTTTTTCGGCATCAGTTGTAGATGTGGCTAATATTATTTTTAATTTTTTTGAATGAAACATTGCAGCAAGTTTTGCCTGCCATAGAATAATGCGGTTGGTAAAATCAAAATATTTATCTTTTGAAATGATATAAATATTTATCTCCTTCTTTGCCGGATACACTATTGAAGTTTGTTTAACTACAGTATCATTAAAACATTTTTTTGCTGAAAAAGCATTAAAATAAATTACTGAAAATATAAAAAAAAACAGAAGGTGTGATGAAAATTTCATAGAAGCGCCAATTGTCTGATTAACTAAAACAAAATTACAGCCAATATTAATTTAAATTGCATGTAATGAAGAATAAAATTCATCTTGTTGAATGCCCAAGAGATGCAATGCAGGGCTGGAGCCATTTTATACCAACTGATAAAAAGGCAGAGTATATAAATGCCTTGTTAAAAGTAGGATTTGATACCATTGATTTTGGAAGTTTTGTTTCGCCAACGGCTATTCCACAAATGGCAGATACAAAGGAAGTGTTGAAAGGTTTAAAAGTTGATAGGTTGCAAACTAAGTTGCTGGCAATAGTTGCCAATGTTCGTGGTGCAGAAGAGGCAGTTGTGTTTGATGAAATAACTTATTTAGGGTTCCCATTTTCTGTGTCTCCTGCATTTCAAAAAAGAAATACAAACAGCACAATTGAGAAATCATTAATAACAGTTGAAGAGATACAAAAGCTTTGCCTTAAGAATAAAAAACAATTGGTTATTTATATTTCAATGGGCTTTGGCAATCCTTATGGAGATATTTATAATGAAGAGATTGTAATGCAATGGGTAGATAAATTAATTGCATTGGATATTAAAATAATTTCTCTTGCAGATACTGTAGGGTTAGCAAAACCACAGCAGGTTTCATCAATGCTGAATAAATTAATTCCCAAATATTGTGACATTGAGTTTGGCGTTCATTTACATTCAACAACATCAAATTGGAAACAAAAAATTGATGCTGCAGTAAACGCAGGATGTAAAAGATTTGATGGCGCTTTAAAAGGAATAGGGGGCTGCCCAATGGCCGATGATGAGCTTGTAGGAAATATGGATACAACATTACTAATTCCTTTTTTTGAAGAAAAACAATTGCTGAATGGGATAAATAAAGATGCATTGCATGATGCTCTTTTTCTTGCCAATAAAATTTTTGTGTAGCTTATTTTGAGAATGATAATTTTGCTTTTAGCCGTTTATCTTTTTCATCTGTTTCTTTCATAACCCAGATAGGATAATACTTTCCCTGCACCCAGGTATCAATAAAATTATCGTAATATTTACTACCGGGGTTGCCGCTTTGGCCCCCGGGATATACGCACCATGCCTCAGTTTGAGGAGTTAAGCTTACAATCATTCTCCAGCTTGGCCCATGATCTTGCTTTGTTGCATTTATACAATTTGTTCCGCCGCCAATAGGTAGATGCAAGCGGCTTAACGCTGCTAATTTAGTTAGATGATTAACTCTTGTATCTTTATATTTTCCCCATTCAAGCCTGCCTTCATTTTCCAGCTTAATTAAGTCATGAGAAGCCAATTTAACTGACATGGTTACATCATCTGCAAGTGTTTCAACTTTAGCAGTAGTTATATCATCTAAAAATTTAAAAGAGGAATCTTGCAGAACAGCCTCCAGTAAAGTACTTTCAAAGGGCTTCATAATCACTTTTGGTGCAGCTGCATATTCATCATTCCATACAATAAAAGTAAAGGCCTTCCATACCTGAGAAAATACAGTTGCACCTTTTGAATAAATATCATTTTTAAGATCCCAAGTTTTTAAAAGATCAAAATATTTTTTTTCATCTGCATTCAATTTGTTTTCTCTAACATTTTTTATAAAGACGGGAAGTGCCATTTCTGCAAATACATTGTAATTACCTGTTTGTAGTTTCTTCATATCATCTACAGAAATTTTGCTCATTGCAGTAAGCCGGCGATTAATAATTATACCGCGGTATGGTGTATAGTTTGCACCAAGATAATATGGATATGTTGAGTCCGCAGGCCGTTGGTTGGCGCTGCTTACAAAGTTTCTTTCAGGATTATATTGAAAGGGAGTTTCATCCATTGGTATCATTGCCTGCCACATGTAACTACTGTCAGTGCCGGGCATTACAAAGTCTCCCTGGCCTTTCCACTTTGCCGGAAATTCTCCCTGGGTTCTAATTGCTATATCACCATTTTTACAGGCAAACACACAATTTTGTCCGGGTGTATGAAGGTTAACGATAGCTGCAGAATAATCTGCATAATTTTTAACTCTATCCATCATGTAAAAAAATCTCATCTCATTACTGCTATCGTGAGCCTTCCAGCGTACTGCATAATTATTATCATTTGCTGTTCGGTTGCCACTGAAATTTTTATCAAACATAACCGGCCCAAAAACAGTGTAGGCAACAGTATCAATAAAATCGGGTTTGCCTTTTATTTTTATTGTTTCAAATCTAAAATCTGTTTTTTTCCATTCATTGTTAAACCAATATTCTTTCCTGCTGTTGTCCTTAAATTTTATTTCATAATAATCTCTTACATCTCTTCCGCCATTGGTGAATCCAAATGCACAACTATCATTAAAGCCAATAATAATTCCCGGAGAACCAGGGAAGCTTACACCATAAACATTAAAGTTTGGCGTTGATATTTGCATTTCATACCAAAGCGATGGAAGGTTTAAACCAAGATGAGGATCGTTACATAAAATGGGATAACCGCTTTGTGTTTTTTTACCGCTAACTGCCCAGTTATTACTGCCATTATCCTTATCAGGCTTATGTTCTGTTATTGTAATGGGTTCCCTGCTAAAATACAATGAGTCAGCAGAGGCGGGAGGCGTAACTATAACTGTCGGTTTTTGAAATACCGTACCCCTTGGAATTATAGGGTCTGCAGAATCCTGTAATGCAGGAAAAAGTTTTTTAAAATCCTCTTTAGAAAAATAATTTTTTGCATTTGTCATTTCAAAATCATCATCATGCCCTGCAAGATCAAACGACATATATTTTAAAAATAATGCAGTTTTAAGGTTGCTCCATTTTTCAGGTTGATAACCGAGTAATTTATATTCCAGTGGCATACTGCTTACAGTTAACGTTTGTATGTATGCATTAATGCCCGCAGTATAAGCATCGCACTGTGCTTTTATAGCAGTATCCCTTTCAACTTCTTTTAAAGAATTTTCTGCAGCGGAAACCATTCCTAATCTTCTGAATTCCCTGTCGTGGTTCAATGCAATATTTCCTGCTATTTCGCTTGCTCTGCCTGCGGCAGATAAAACCTGCAACTCCATTTGCCATAAGCGAAATTTTGCATGTAAAAATCCCTGAACAAAATAGGCATCATTCTCCTGCTCCGCAAAAATGTGCGGCACAAGGCGATCATCTAAATAAACATTTACATGACCGGAAAGTTGCGGAAAAGAAAGATTTGATGTAAAATCTTCATTTACATTTTCAGCATTTTGCCATATACCATGTTGCGGACTTAATAATTTTCCTAAAGGTGCAGGGAGAATTAAAGTTGAATTAAAGACAATAACAAGACCTGCAGTGAGTAATCCAAAGATGATAAAGGGAACAATTCTCATAAACTTATTTACTAATGTAAAGTAATTAAAAGTATTGACTGATTAGTTATAAGTGTTATGTTGTAAGTAAT
>JALYYX010000025.1 GCA_030946075.1 Bacteroidota bacterium
TTTGTACTTCATGCCATTCATCCAAACGTGAAGTAACTCTGAACACTTCATCACCACGGGTCCATAATCTTACCTGGCCGCAACACTTATCACAATTTCTGTGAGCTTCCATAGGTTTTAAAAACCAAACACGATTTTTAAAACGAAATGTTCTATCGGTTAATGCACCCACAGGACAAACGTCGATCATGTTACCACTAAAATCATTTTCAATAGCCTTTGAAATGTATGTTGATATTTCTGAATGATCACCTCTATCCAAAATTCCATGAACACGGTTGTTGGTAATTTGATCTGCAACATATGTACAGCGATAACAAAGTATGCAACGTGTCATATGCAGTTGAATGTATGGGCCGATGTCTTCTCTTTCAAAAGTTCTTCGTGCAAATTCATAACGTGTTTGTACAGCGCCATGTTCGTAACTTAAATTCTGCAGATCACATTCACCTGCCTGGTCACAAACGGGGCAATCCAAAGGATGATTTATCAATAAAAATTCAACCACCCCTTTTCTTGCATCCAATACTTTTTCGCTGGTAATATTTTTTACTTCCATGCCATCCATCACTGTTGTTCTGCATGATGCCACCAACTTGGGCATTGGCCGGGGATCTTTTTCCGAGCCTTTACTCACTTCCACTAAACAGGTACGGCATTTACCGCCACTGTCGTTTAAGTGAGTGTAGTAGCACATTGCAGGCGGCGCCACTTCACCACCAACCATTCTTGCAGCATTCAAAATTGTTGTACCTGCAGGAACATCAATAGTGATGTTATCAATTGTAACTTTAAAAGTTTGTGGTGCTGTATTTTTTTGTTCTTCAGCCATTTTTCTTAGCGTTCTTTGCGATTCTTTGTCTTCTTTGCGATACTTATAAATTATTTACAATTCTTTTTATTCCATCTTTAAGCAGAACTACATTAAAATTTATTAGTAGTCCTAATTTCATATTAGTCAGCCGAAAATAAGTTAAAGTCTGAGCCTTATGAATATCTGCTAAAGCATCTACACATTTAATTTCAATTATAACTTTATTCTCTACAATTAAATCTGCTCTATAACCACATTCCATTTTTATCTCTTCAAAAATCAATGGAATTGCTCTTTCTTTTATTACAATCAATTCCTTTTTTACTAATCTATAATAAAGACATTCTTTATAAACTGATTCCAATAACCCGGGACCTAACGATTTATGAATATAGATTGCTTCACCAATAATAATATTTGACAGTTCATTTTCTTTTGACATAAGAAAGTATCGCAAAGTAAACAAAGGAAACGCAAAGGTCGCAAAGATTCTCAGCGTTCTTTGCGTAAAACCTCTGCGTTCTTTGCGTTACTTTTTTTAAATTTATACCCGCAAAGCAAAAGTTTCGCAAAGAACGCAAAGTATTTTAAGTTGCAACAGAATTTTCAATCGCATCAGCATAATGTGCCAGTCCATAATTTCTTTTCAAACATTCTTCCGGATTTAACACATGCCATTCAAATTCATCTCTGAAATGTCTTATCGCTGCTGCAACAGGCCATGCTGCTGCATCGCCAAGAGGACAAATTGTATTGCCTTCTATCTTTCTTTGAATGTCCCATAAAAGATCAATGTCTTTCATCTCTCCTTTTCCGTATTCTATCTTCTTCAATATTTTTTCCATCCAGCCGGTTCCTTCTCTGCAGGGTGAGCATTGTCCGCAACTTTCATGATGATAAAATCTTGCCAGCGACCATGTATGACGAACAATACATTGATCTTCATCCAACACTTCAAAGCCACCACTGCCCATCATAGATCCTGTTGCAAATCCTCCATCGGACAGGCTTTCATAGTTCATCAATCTTGTTTCTCCTTTAGCAGTTTTCAATAATAAATTTGCAGGAAGAATAGGAACTGATGAACCACCCGGAATACATGCCTTTAATTTTTTGCCGTTTGGAATTCCTCCGCAATATTCATCACTGTAAATAAATTCTTCAACAGAAATGGTCATATCAATTTCATAAACACCCGGCTTATTGATGTTACCACATGCACTCATCAATTTTGTTCCCGTTGATTTTCCAATTCCAATTTTTGCATAAGCATCGCCGCCTTCATTAATTATCGGAACTATTGCAGCCAATGTTTCTACATTATTTATAACTGTCGGGCAACCATACAAACCTTTTACAGCAGGGAACGGAGGCTTAATTCTTGGCAATCCTCTTTTGCCTTCAAGACTTTCGAGCAATGCAGTTTCTTCTCCGCAGATGTATGCACCTGCACCACGATGTGTATAAATTTCACAATCGAAACCTGTGCCTAAAATATTTTTCCCCAGAAAACCCTTTTGTTTTGCTTCTGCAATGGCAACATCTAAAATATCAGTAACCCAATCGTATTCTCCACGGATGTAGATGTAAGAAACATTGCTTCCCAAAGCAAATGATGAAACGATCATTCCCTCAATTAATAAATGCGGAAGAAACTCCATCAGGTAGCGATCTTTAAAAGTTCCGGGCTCACTTTCATCTGCATTGCAAACAAGGTATCTCTGAATACCTTCAGGCTTTGCCAAAAAACTCCATTTCATTCCTGTGGGGAAACCTGCGCCACCACGTCCTCTCAGGCCACTCTTTTTTACTTCTTCAACAATATCATTGGGAGACATTTTAAGAGCTTTCTCCACGCTTTTGTAACCACCTTCGCGGCGGTATACATCAAAGCTACGGATGCCTTCAACATTTATTTTTTCTAATAATAATTTTCTCATTAATAAAATCTTCTTTGTTTTTTATAGAAAGAATAATGTTCATCTATCTGTCTTACTAATAACCATATACAAAAAAATGTATCAATAAATTTATGAAACCTGTCTTCTCCTTCCCAATAGTAAATTACGATGAACAGAAAAGCAATTGTTATAATATCAAAAATTATAAGTTTCCAATTAAGTTTCATTGTTGTACTAATTTATTTTTCCCTCATATAAATCATAAACAGGAAAAATCATATCCCAATCTTTACCCCAAATAACATTTCCATTTTCAATTTTAAACCGCTTAAAGTTTTCGGGTTTTTTATATTTATTATATTGAGGATGGCTATGTGTTGATAAGAATTTATCAAAATCAACAAGTGTCTTTTTATTATCTGAAAAAAGAATTTCCAATTTATAATCTTTAACATACTTCACTTCCTTAACTGCTATCGATTTCATCATTAAATTTTTGTTGTTATTAATTCGCAACTTACTTTTTTATTTTTCACAAAAAATGTCGTCCATTTCTGAACTATGCCTTCATAATATTTTCTAACAAATTTTATTGCCTCTTTCATTTCTTTTGAAGGCAATGGCAATCTTCCTTTTACAGTTTTTGATATAATGTTTTTTATTTTACCATTCTCAAATTCCAATTCTAATTTACTTTCATATTCTGCATAAGAAACATGTACATGAATGGGCAAATGCTCATCTGAATAAAAGAAAAATATCAAACCAAGATATTCATAGATCTTAGGCATATTATTACTTCTTCTTCTCACAATTAAACATCCATCCAATTCCAAATTTATCGTGCAGCATTCCAAAC
>JALYYX010000046.1 GCA_030946075.1 Bacteroidota bacterium
AATAGCCCGTTTATAGTTTGATGTGTAAGTTGTTGTTTATATATGGACGAAGTTTTAGTGATTGCATAATTATTATTAATAAGAAAATTCAAATTTTGAGAAGAGATCAACTTTTCTACGGTTATAGGTTTAGGCATTTCAATTAATATAAATTCATACAAATTTTGCCAGATGTCCTTTTCAGTTCGTTTTCTTATATAAACTTTTCCGTTGAATTCAACTACTAAATAATAAAACCACCGGGGTTTTTTTATAATTTTTTTTATCTTAAGGGGCAATACATTTATAAGATCATTTAAGTATGCAATGCATTTTACATTTAAGGGGCAAATTTCGCAAAGTGGCAAAGGCTTACAAATAGTTGCCCCAAAATCCATGATAGATTGATTATAAACTCCCGGAAATTTTTTATCGAGTAATTCTTTGGCAAGATTGCTGTAAAATATTTTTCCTTCAGCAATATCAATGGGAATTTTTATTCCAAAATATCTTGATAAAACTCTGAAAACATTTCCATCTAAAACCGCACGGGGTAAATTATATGCAAACGATGCAATAGCTGATGCAGTATAGCTTCCTACACCTTTCAACTGTAAAATATTTTCATAATCATCAGGGAATTTTCCATTCAACTTCTCAGAAATATATTTGGCAGAAGCAATTATATTTTTACAACGGGTATAATATCCAAGGCCCTCCCAAAGTTTAAACACTTCTCTCTCATTTGCCCGGGCTATATGTTTTACTGTCGGATATTTTTTAATAAACCGATTATAATATTCCAGCCCCTGTTGTACTCTTGTTTGTTGTAAAATAATTTCGCTTATCCATATTTTGTAAGGATCTTTCTCATTTTTCCAGGGCATTTTCCTTGTGTTCCCGTTTTCATTCCACCTTAATAATTCATTTGTAAAAAATTGTTTGCTATTCATTCAAAAAATATTCTTCTTTTAAAACGATTAATTAATTTTTAATGCGTTAGTATTTTACAATAAGATTATTAAATTTGTAACAACCGAAACTACCATTACTTAAAGTAATTAATTTAAAAATGAGAAAAGCAGACCTTATTAATCAAATTTCAGAAAAAACAGGCATACCCAAAGTGGATGTTTTAGTTACACTGGAAACCATGTTCAAAGAAGTGAAGGGATCTCTTGCTAAAGGAGAAAATATATATATCCGCGGATTTGGAAGCTTTATAACAAAAAAGCGTGCAGCTAAAATTGGAAGAAACATTAAAAAGAATGTTGCTGTAAATATTCCTGAGCACTATATCCCTGCATTTAAGCCTGCCAAAGAATTTGTAGAAGATATTAAAATCAGAAATGAGTCAAGAAAAGGACAGGAGTGATTACCTTTACTGTTTCTAAATTAATTTTTTGAAACAGCAACTTTTTTTAACCATAAGCGGTTTGCTATTATTATCTGGCTTATTTTTTTTTGGTACCATCGAAACACAAAAAAGCAGCTTCCCTCATACTGAACAAAATATTTCTGCAGGTTTTAATATTTCAGATTTCATTCTAAAAGCAAAACAAAAATTATTTTCTTCGCAACTTCTTTCTGTAAGCAATTTAGAGAATAGTATTAAAAGGGGAGATGTAAAGCAACAATCTGAAAAAATTTATACTCAACTGGCTGATTTTTGGAAAGATTCAGCAAAAGTGTTTGTGCCTTATGCCTACTATCTTAGTGAGGCTGCCAAATTGGATAATTCGGAAAAAAAGCTCACCTTTGCTGCCCGCTTGATTTTGGATAGTATGCGAAGGGAAGAAAACGATTTTGTAAAGGGTTGGGAATCCGAAACTGCAGCAGTTCTTTTTGAAAAAGCCATTCAGTTAAACCCTAATAACACTGATTTAAAAGTTGCATTAGGCAGTTGTTATGTTTATGGTAAAGGAATGAGTGGTAATGCAGCTGAAACAATGAAGGGTATTCAGCAGTTGTTACAAGTGGTCAATAAAGATTCTAACAACATGCAAGCGCAAATGGTGCTGGGAATAGGTGGAGTGATTTCAAAGCAATATGATAAAGCTATTAGCCGTTTAAATAAAGTGGTAGCTGCGCAACCCAAAAATTTAGAAGCTGTTTCGTGGCTTGCAGATGCATATGCAGAAAGTGGCGACAAAAAAAATGCTGTTAAATGGTATGGGTACAGCAAAAAATTAGTAAATAATCCGCAGTACAGTAAAGAGGTAGATGAAAGGATAAAAGCATTACAATAAAACATTTAAAAAATAATTATTAAAAAATTGAGTTATGCCTTGTGGTAAAAAGAGAAAACGTCATAAAATTGCTACCCATAAACGCAAAAAGCGTTTAAGAAAGAATCGTCATAAAAAGAAATAATTTTCTTGCTTACCTATGCCGGCATTCGGCATACGTGTTTTCCTTCCATAACTATAAGGCATTCTATTAAAAGATTTTAAGTTGAATAAGGAATTAATAATAAATGCTGCCCCACAGTCAGTAGAAATAGCTTTATTAGAAGATAAGCGACTGGTAGAATTGCACAATGAAAAAACTGATGCAAATTTTACGGTAGGCGATCTATATCTTGGCAAAGTAAAAAAACTTATTCCCGGTTTAAATGCAGCTTTTATTGATGTAGGTTTTGAAAAAGATGCCTTTCTTCATTACACAGATCTTAGCCCTTACGTGCGTTCTATATTAAAGTTCACGCATGCGGCGATGAATGATAAAACAGAACGTGGTTTTGATTTTGGAAAGTTTGTGGTAGAACCTGAAATTGTAAAAACAGGGAAAATTGCGGAAGTCCTTAGCGGCAAGCCTAACATTTTAGTTCAGATTCTAAAGGAACCTATTGCTGCTAAAGGTCCACGTCTAAGTTGTGAGCTTTCTCTTCCGGGAAGATTTGTTGTACTTACACCTTTCAATGATATCATTGCTGTTTCAAGAAAAATTCATTCTTCTGAAGAGAGAAAAAGGCTACACAAAATTGTGGAAGCAATCAAACCAAAAAATTTTGGATTTATAGTTCGCACTGCTGCAGAGGGGAAACATACAGCAGAGTTGCATGAAGATCTTTTGAGTTTGATAAATACCTGGAAAAATATTCAAAAGAATTTAAAAGGAGCTGTTCCTCCTGCAAAAATTATGAGTGAGGAAGGCAAAACAAACAGCATTCTCCGCGATCTTTTAAATGAAGATTTTAATAAAATTGTTGTGAATGATAAAAACATTTATAATGATACAAAAACTTACATACAAAGAATTGCGCCTGAAAAAGCTGAAATACTTTCTTTACACAATAATGGCTCTCCAATTTTTGACAGCTATGGAATTACCAAACAGGTAAAAGCCTCTTTTGGTAAAACAATAAACTTACCGAGCGGCGCTTATTTAATTGTTGAACATACTGAGGCTTTGCATGTAATCGATGTTAACAGCGGATATAAAAGTGTGAGCAATAACCAGGAGCAAAATGCTCTTGAAACCAATCTGGAGGCGGCTGCAGAAATTGCACGGCAATTACGTTTAAGAGATATTGGTGGAATTATTGTAGTGGATTTTATTGATATGAAACTGCTGGAAAACAAGAAAAAACTTGCAGAACAGATGGAGAATTTTATGAGAATAGACAGGGCCAAACATGCCTGTTTACCCATCACAAAATTCGGGTTAATGCAAATTACCCGCCAGCGTATGAAGCCTGAAATGAATATTAATACATCTGAGGTTTGCCCAAGTTGTTCAGGTACAGGAAAAATTTCTTCTACATTAATTTTAGAAGATGAGATCGAAAAAAATCTTAGCTATCTCATTATGCAAAAGCACCAGGCATTAACTGTTGAAGTGCACCCAATTTTATATGCTTATCTCACCAAAGGTTTCCTAAGTAAGAGATTAAAATGGAGCTGGAAATACAAGCAAAATATTCGTGTAAAACAAAACAGTAATTACCATCTTACGGAATTTCATTTCTACGATAAAACGGATGAGGAGATAAAATTGTGAGTTGACTATAAGTAGCCGTTCTATTTGTCAATAATTGTTGTCTTTAGCCATTTATAAATAGTCTCAGAATAATTGGGAGTTGCTTTAAACCAAAAATCTGTTGGTTTACCTATAAGGTGCATTTCATGTGAAGTATTGGGGTACATCACTATTTTATAATTTTTGTTAGATGCTTGCTTTAATGCATTTTCTATATAATTGTCTCAGCGGGGTCTTCACAGCAGAGCCAGTGCTAAAGCGAGACCCCGCTGGGACAAAATACGCTCAACTCATTTCTTAAAAAAAAAGAGAGAATTTCATCTCTCCCTTAAATAAATATTTATTGTCTCAGCGGGGTCTTCACAGCAGAGCCAGTGCTAAAGCGAGACCCCGATGCAGAATGAACTCGCTACTCAAAACTTGTTGTTCTTTTCTGCAGCAGGGTCTCGTGGCTCTGCACAAAAGCTAGTACGAAGACCCCGCTGGGACAAAATACGCTCAACTCATTTCTTAAAAAAAAAGAGGGAATTTCTTCTCTCCCTTAAATAAATATTTGTCTGGCGAAGATTTCCCTGTCCAGGTACCCTCAATATTTTGAGTTTTATTTTTTTGTGCAAAGGCGATAACTGTAATAAAAAAAGCAATTAAGGTTAGAAATCCTTTAATTTGATTTTGGAGTATCATATTATACAGTTGGGGATGTAAATAAAGTTACGCTCAACTGATTTCTTAAAACAAAAAAGAGAGAATTTCTTCTCTATTGTCTCAGCGGGGTCTTCACAGCAGAGCTAGTGCTAAAGCGAGACCCCGCTGGGACACAATACGCTCAACTCATTTCTTAAAAAAAAAGAGAGAATTTCTTCTCTCCCTTAAATAAATATTTATAATAATTTTATTTGTATTGAGGAATCAACTCTTTAGCCAACTCAACCATCTTTTTAATTCCATCTTCCGGTAAATTTCCTTTTTTAAATTCTGCCAAAACATTCGGCAATTTATTATCCATCTCCATTAAAAAATGCTCTTCAAAAGCTTTTACATTTTTTACCGCAACATCACTTATTAACCCGTTTGTTCCAAGATAAATTATAGCCACCTGTTTTTCTACTGCATAAGGAGAAAACTGTGGTTGTTTTAATATCTCCACGTTTCTTGCACCTTTATCCAATACTGCTTTTGTTGCGGCATCAAGGTCACCACCAAACTTTGAGAAGGCTTCCAGCTCACGGTACAAGGCCTGGTCAAGCTTTAAGGTACCGGCAACTTTTTTCATAGATTTTATCTGTGCATTACCACCCACACGGCTTACAGAAATACCCACGTTAATAGCAGGGCGAATACCTGCATTAAATAAGTTACCTTCCAAAAATATTTGTCCGTCGGTAATTGAAATTACATTGGTAGGAATGTAAGCAGATACGTCACCAGCCTGCGTTTCAATGATTGGCAATGCAGTTAATGAACCTCCGCCTTTTACAAGGTGTTTAATATTTTCAGGAAGATCATTCATCTTCTGGGCTATCTCATCTTTAGAAATAATTTTTGCAGATCTTTCCAGTAAACGACTGTGCAAATAGAACACATCACCGGGATATGCTTCACGTCCCGGAGGTCTTCTTAATAAAAGAGAAACTTCACGATATGCTACAGCCTGCTTACTTAAATCATCATAAATTATTAAAGCGGCTCTTCCTGTGTCTCTAAAAAATTCACCAATTGCAGCGCCTGCAAATGGAGCGTAGAACTGCTGTGGTGCCGGATCAGAGGCGGAAGCAGCAACGATTGTAGTGTATTCCATTGCATCATTTTCCTGTAAGGTTTTCATTACCTGCGCAATGGTAGAAGCCTTTTGGCCAATGGCTACATAAATACAGTAAACGGGTTTGCCTACTTTATAAAATTCTTTTTGATTAATAATTGTATCAACACAAATTGCACTCTTACCTGTTTGGCGGTCACCAATAACCAACTCTCTTTGTCCGCGACCAATTGGTATCATTGCATCAATAGCTTTAATACCTGTTTGCAACGGCTCCTTTACAGGCTCGCGAAATATAACCCCCGGTGCTTTACGCTCCAATGGCATTTCATAAAGATCTCCGGTTATTGGTCCTTTACCATCAATCGGTTCGCCTAAAGTATTTATTACCCTTCCTGCCAATCCGTCTCCTACTTTTATAGAAGCAATTTTGCCAGTACGTTTTACGGTTGCACCTTCTTTTACATCACCCTGGTCTCCCATTAAAACCACACCTACATTATCTTCTTCAAGATTTAAAGCAATAGCCTTTACACCATTTTCAAATTCAACAAGTTCTCCGGAACTTACATTATTCAATCCATATACCCTTGCAATACCATCCCCAACCTGCAGCACAGTTCCTACTTCTTCCAGGTTAGCTTCTACATTAAAATTGCTTAATTGCTGCCGAAGAATTGCTGAAATTTCATCGGGTTTTATATCAACCATATAATTAGTTTTTTTCGAGGTGCAAAGGTAAGCGTTAGCAATTGATATGCAAAAAAAATAGAATTTTTAGGGTTAAACACAATGATAAAATACTTACAACGTTGTATATTATCATTGATCCAAATCCTAATTTTTTAGATTCTCTTATTGAGATACTAAATGAAAAACCATTATGAAGAAAATTAGTACCCACTCTATTAAAAGATTTATTTGGTTGTTACTTTTAACCATAACAATTTTTTCTTTCCCTAGTAAAAATCACAAACAGATTCTAACAGCAACAGCTGATACAGAAGAAAATGAGAGCAATAAAGATATGTATGATGAAGCTGCTGCTGCGCAGCAATTTGAGTTTGAAAGAACAAAAGATCCGGCATTAGGTTACGTTCCTAAGGATAGATTATTTGCAGCTTATCAGGCGGCTGAAAGAAGTAAACAAATTGCTGCATCAAGCCGAGCCGCATTAGTTTCGTGGGTAGAACGAGGACCCAATGCTGATGTAGTAGGTACAGGTAATGGTAACACCCGTAACGGGGTAAATCCGGTGGCATCGGGACGTATGAGAGCAATATGGGTTGATCTTACTGACGGAACCGGAAATACAGTATGGGCAGGGGGTGTGGACGGTGGTTTATGGAAAACAAAGAATTTTAAAACATCTCCCGCTACATGGTTGCCTGTAAATGATTTTTTTACCAATCTGGCTATTTCATCTATCTGTCAAAATCCCGCCAGCAAAAATATTATGTACTTCTGTACGGGTGAGGCCTTTAGTAATTTTGATGCCGTAAAAGGTTTAGGGGTTTTTAAAAGCACTGATAGCGGAGCTACATGGAATGCACTTGCCAGCACATCTGCTTATACCAATTGTACAAAAATTTTATGCGATGCTTCCGGCAATGTTTACCTTGGAACAGCAGGATCAGGATTTTTGCGATCATCTGCGGCAAGCGGTGGTGGAGTATGGACAGCAATTACACCAACCGGACTAAATACAAGTATTGCAGATTTTGAAATTAGTTCTACCGGACGTTTACATTTAAGTTGTGGCTTAGGAAACACAGCATCCGGAGGATATCGTTTCACTGATATACCTGCTACAGTTGCATCAGGCGGATGGACGTCAGCTACAACTGCATTTCCTTTCCCATCCGGTGCAAATTGCAGGGTTGAACTGGCTTGTTCAGCTAATACATTATTTGCCTTACCAAGTAATAATTCGGCTTTAGTTACAACCATATATAAATCCACTGATGGGGGTGCAAATTGGGCTGCAACTGCAACATCTCCACCCAACTCAGGTAATACTGCATTCACAAATGGGCAAACATGGTATTGCCTGGCGGCAGATATAAATCCTTCTAATGCAAACAATGTAATTGTTGCCAGCCTTAATTGTTATTCAACAAATGATGGCGGTAATACATGGAATCAAATATCTGATTGGGTTAGCGGGCCTACAGGGCAATATGTTCATGCAGATCAGCACATAGTTAAATGGTATGCTACTAATGAAGTGCTGATAGGTTCTGATGGTGGAATTTTTTATTCCGCCGATCAGGGA
>JALYYX010000098.1 GCA_030946075.1 Bacteroidota bacterium
TCGCTTTTAAAAAATCCGCTGGAGCTTATCAGAACAAAAAAGGTTTTGCGGGTTAACCCAACGGTTGCACCACCACGTGAAGAATCAAAAGACATTAAAATATTTGTTTACGATTATGATGCAGAAACTGTTCATAAAACAGAGCTTAAGGCAGTTCCGGAATGTTATCAATTTTTAGATTCAACAAAAGTTAGCTGGATAAATGTTGATGGCTTACGTAAAAGTGATGTTGAAGATATTGGCAGTCATTTCGAAATTCATCCTTTAATAATTGAAGATATTTTAAGTGTGGGGCAAAGGCCTAAAATGGATGACATAAATGGCCTTTTATTTTGCCTGCTGAATATGCTTACATATAACGAGAAAACCAATGATATTGAGAGCGAACAAATAAGCATTGTATTAGGAAAAGATTTTGTCATTAGTTTTCAGGAAGAGCCCATGAAAGATGTTTTCAATCCATTGCGTGATAAAATAAATATAGCAGGAAGTAAGATACGCCAAAGCAAAGCAGATTATTTATTCTACTCACTTATTGATATGATAGTAGATAATTATTTTGTTGTGATGGAAAAATTCGGAGAGGGTATTGAAACTCTTGAAGAAGATATTATTCGGCATGGAGACACGCAAACACTTTCAAAAGTAAATATATTGCGTAAAGAAATGATCTTTTTAAAAAGAAGTATTTCTCCCGTACGTGAATTAATAAACGGAATTTTAAGAAGTGAGAATAAATTAGTGGATGATAAAACACTAAAATATTTTAAAGACGTTTACGATCATATAATACAGGCGAATGAGCTGGCTGAGAACTACCGTGATATGATGATAAACCTGCAGGACTTGTATTTGAACAATGTAAACTTAAGAATGAATGAAGTGATGAAGGTAATGGCTATCGTAACCTGTTTACTGGCTCCTGCCACAGTAATCGGAGGTATCTTCGGAATGAACTTTCAAAGAATACCATGGCTGCACAATCAATACGGCTTTTTCGGAGCTGTAGGCTTAATGCTTCTTATTCCTATCTGGATGTTATGGATGTTTAAAAGAAAGGGGTGGTTTTAGTTTTGGGCATTAATTAGTACTGCCTCATTTACAAATTATTTTTATGTTCTTGCCTTTTTGAAAATAGGTACAGTACTGCACGGCTCTCCATACATTATACTCTTAACAACCGGTGTTAATAATTTTGTTATTTCTACATAAGCAGTTTCTGAAATTGATTTATCACCACAGCCTTTTATTACTACGCGTTTATCGGCAAATTCTTCAACGTTAATTTTAGATAGGTTTTTTAAGAAAAGTGTTCTGTGTAAAAAATCTTCATCGCCAAAAATAACTTCTCTGGCAACCGGCTGTAAGTAAGCAGCAGCAAGCATATAAGCCCACATGGGTATCACTGCGTCTGCGCTGCAGTTGATGGCTACATTTTTATTTTGATAAATATTCCAGTCAAGATTTTTTAATGCCTCCCGGTAATCTTTTTCTTTTAATATCAATCCCATAAAAAGATGATTCTTAAGGTCGAACACAGCAGTTTCTTCTTTTGGATAATATTCTTCCAGATCAAGTGTTATCAATCCGCTTTCCGCTACCTTATTTACAATTACATCTTCCATAGTGCAAAGTTAGTGATAAGACAGAAAACAGATTTACGTTGATGGAAATAAAAAGCCACTCTAACAAGTGGCCTTGATTTTAAAATTTAGTTTTTCTTTCTTAAAAAAACTTACTTCTCTTATCCTTAATGTCAGCAAGCTTCTTCAGCGATTCAAATGATTTACCGAGTGCGCCCTGCATTTCCTGGTTTTGCCTCATGCTTTTTTGCTGCTGTGCTATCGGCGACATGTTCTGTGGTTTTGTTCCTATACTGTTTACTTTTAAAACAAACACTCCTGTATTCCCTGCAATGGCAGGAGAAACTTTTGTTTGATACTCTTTATTAAAAGATGCGCCGGCAATTTTTGGTTCGTTACCTACACCGTTTATGATAACAGCATTAAATGTAAGTGTTGAATCACTGCCTGTTGTTAGTACCTGCTTTTGATAGGCAGCTGCTGCTGTCTCCAATGATGATAGAGCGCCTAATTTTTTCGTTATTTCTTCAGCTTTTTTCTTATTTCTTATAATTGATTCAACCATCGGGCGGGCAAGTTTTGCGTCAGGCAATCCTTCTTTTATTTTTCTTGTTACTACTGCAACTACATATTGGTCACCAACGATAAACGGTTCAGATACATCTCCTTCTTTTGCATCAAAGGCCCACTTTATAATTGGCCTTGCTTCCTGGAGGCCTCCAAGCTGAAAATCATTTTCCTTAACAGGATTAGGTACATCTATTTTATTTATTCCGTTTTGCTTTACATAGTTATCAAAACTTTTTATATCTCTTGCCTGGCCTGAAAGCTTGGTAGCAGATGCATTTGCGGAGTTACTTGTTTCATCGCTTGGAATAATTTCCTTTGCCATATAAGCAACTTTATATGCTGGCTGAGGATTTTTCTTTTCTAAAATTTCTATATAATGCCAACCGAATTGAGTTTTTACCACTTTCTTTGTTTCACCTTTTTCATTCAACAAAAAATCAGCAAATTCTTTTGCAAAATTTTCGCTTTGTATTGTTCCAAGGTCAAAGGTCATCACGCCTTTGTCTTTATGAGCCGCCTGATCGGTAGAATATTTTGCTTCGAGAGTATCAAAGCTTGCTCCGTTTTTAATTGCTGTTGCAACACTGTCTGCAATTTTCTTAGCAACACTATCCGGCATAAGTGCAGCCCCTGTTTGCGGATTATTTGTTCCCAATAAAATATGTCTGCATTTTATACTGTCGGGTAAAATTTTGGTTGATACTTTTTTTGCAAGCACATAATTTTTACCATCGAGGTATGGGCCAAATACTTGTCCATCTTTTAAATTAATGATGGAATCTTTAACCGGTATTTGCAATTTTGCTTTTTGGGTATAGCCATCAAAATAATTTATTGCAGAGGTGTTTCTTGCAACAAAAGCTTTTGCATTGGTATCTGCAACAAATGATGGCTTTAACTTAACCACAGCATCTTTGGCGGCTGTACTATCTTTTGCACTTGCGGCTGCGCTAAAGGTTACATACGATATCATTCTTCCTGCTTCCTGCTTATACTTTGCTTTATTTTTTTCAATATAATTTTCAATATCATCATCAGTAACTTTTACCAGGCTGTCACTAATAACACTGTACGGTATTGCTACGTAAGAAATATTAGCAAAAGATTTTTCTTCCTCATCCTGCTTTGCAGTCATCCAGGCGGGTGTGTAAACACTTCCGGCTATCATGGAAGTATATTTTGTATACAAAGCATTTAATCTCATGGGATCAATAACCTGTGAATTTAAAGCCTGGCGCTGTTCTTCATTTTTGCTCTTTTTTGTTTGTGCCCACCATTGCTGTGCCTGTGCAATATCATATTGCCCGGTTTCTTTATTGGTAAAAGCCTGTTTTAGTTGTTGGGGAGCATCTTCACTAAACATGGTAGCGCTCATTTCTTTTGGAGTAAATGCCAAACCAAGTTTATCAAACTCACCACTCACTACTCTTTCACCCACCATTTGGTCCCAAACACTTTGTATAATTTGTGGCCTCATTGCCGCAGCAGAACTTTGGTATTGGGCCTCAGCTTCTTTTACTTTTGCATTAAATTCTTCCAGCTCAATATCTTTACCATTTACGGTACCAACGGTGGTGGAGTTGCCACCAAATAATCCTTTAGCTGCGCCACTGCGGGCATCCATTAATAAAAATCCTATAAGGCTTAAAGCAATTACACCAATAACAATGGCGGCTCCTTTATCACGTATGGTCTGAATAATAGACATATATGCAAATCTTGTTTTTTAATAAGGCGGCAAAAATAGGCTAAAAAAAGATAGCAACAAACTGTGAAAGGCCTGCAATGGTAAAGGTTTTAAAAGGTTTCGAAAGGGATGATATTCCCTTTTTAAATCTTTCCAAATTTTTCTACCAACAATACTATGTGGGAAAAATATATTTCCTGTTGACAACTGCCTTTTATTAAAAAAATTTTCTTAATAAGATTAGCCCAACAATTCTCTTAACCAGGAGATCGTGATGAAATTTTAATTAAACAACATTTTCTTCTTACTTCATTAACATCAAACTTTAAAAAAATAGTTATTTAATTTTCCTCAATCTTTTTAATCCACTTATGTGTATAAAGGTTCTTATGTTTATACCTGCACTGTTAAAAATGAATGTTAGTTATTTGTGGATGAGAGTGGATAAGACAGAAGTTTTAATTTTGCATCAGAAGGAAAAAAATTCCTTTCCACAAATCCACACCCATAATAGTAATAAGCTATTATATAAATAATGTATTAAAACTAATACTATGGTTGATATACACATTGAAGCAGCAAAAAAAAATCTTTCGCAAAAAGGTTTTTTAGATGTTGAGATTGATGTTAACTTGGACCTCTTCGCAGAAATTGAAAGATTAAAAAAAGAAAAAAATGCTGTCATACTTGCCCACTACTACCAGGAACCCGATATACAGGATGTTGCAGATTTTATTGGTGATAGCCTTGGGCTTGCACAACAGGCCGAGAAAACAAAAGCTGACATCATTGTTTTTGCCGGCGTACATTTTATGGCTGAGACAGCAAAGATCCTTAACCCCAATAAAAAAGTTTTACTACCCGATCTTAAAGCAGGGTGCTCCTTAGCAGACTCAGCACCGGCGGCACTTTTCAAGCAATTCCGAGATAAACATCCCGATCACATTGTTATTAGCTACATCAATTGCACCGCCGAAATCAAAGCCCTTAGTGATATCATCTGCACATCCAGCAACGCACAAAAAATAATTGAAAGCTTACCACCTGAGCAAAAAATTATTTTTGCTCCTGATAAAAACCTCGGCGCCTATTTAAAAAAGAAAACAGGGCGTGATATGGTTTTATGGAACGGCGCCTGTATTGTTCATGAAATATTCAGCCTGGAGAAAATTACCAGATTAAAGATCCGTCATCCGAAAGCAAAAGTGATAGCGCATCCTGAATGTGAAGAGCCTGTTTTAAGAGTTGCTGATTTCATCGGCAGCACAACATCACTTTTAAAATATACGATGACTGATGATGCGCAGGAATATATTGTGGCAACAGAAACCGGCATCCTCCACCAAATGCAAAAAGAATCTCCGCACAAAACATTCATACCTGCACCGCCCGAAAATATGTGTGCCTGCAATGATTGCCCTTATATGAAATTGAACACGCTGGAAAAATTATATCTCTGCATGGAGTATGAAGAGCCGCAAATAATTATGGACCCACAATTAATGATAGCTGCTAAAAAGCCAATTGAAAGAATGTTGGAGATTAGTAAGCGGTATGGGTTGTAGAAAAAAATAGCCCAAGTACATACCTGAGCTATTTTAGTAGAAAAAATTTATTAACCTTTGCTTTGGGCTATTACTAATATAACAACCACTACAACATAAATTCCAAAACCAATCCAGGCCCATTTTGCCCTATTTCTTTTAACATCTTCATCACCCCCAATTACGTATGCAAGTAGAACACCAATTATACCGAGTAATAATCCTAATGCAAATCCACCTAAATGAAAACCTGTTGAATGATCACCATCGCTATCTGTAAATTTTAGTAATTTCTTGTTATTTATTGTTCCATCAGCACCAATGCTATTACGTAATTTTTTTTGCCCTGCTTTAAAAGATAATCTATCAAAAAAATTCAGATGCTTACCAGATATTTTTTCAAAATCTTTTACATTAATAGTTGAAAGATCCATTAAAGAAATTTTTTGCCCGGTATTTCCAATTGGTAAAAAAATTTCTGTTGCCTTTTTAGCAACAGGCTTTACTTCAAAAGCAGCAAAAGAATTTACAAAAACACAAAACGCAGTTAATAATAAAAGTAACTTTTTCATAATTAGTTTTTTAAAAGTTTAAATGGTAAAATATTTTTTAAAAATATTTTATATTACCATATAAACCAAATAAAAAGACGTTTATTTCCAGGCGCTTTCAACAATAAACTCCAATAACTTTACATTATGTCTTCCCTTACTATCACCCTTATCCAGCCCAATCTTACTTGGGAAAATAAAAAAGCAAATCTTGATATGCTTTCTAAAAAAATTGATTGCATAAAAGAAAGAACAGAAGTGGTTATTCTTCCTGAAATGTTCAGTACAGGTTTTAGTATGAGCCCAAAGTTACTTGCAGAAAAAATGGATGGAGAAACAATTGGATGGATGAAGAATATTGCTTCTCAAAAAAAAATAATTGTAACAGGCAGTGTGATAATTGAAGAGGGCGGAAAATATTTTAACCGCTTAATCTGGATGCTCCCGAACGGAGAATATGGTATATATGATAAGCGGCATTTGTTTGCTTATGCTGATGAGCATTCACATTATACCGCTGGGAATAAAAGATTAATTGCATCTGTAAAAGGATGGAAAATAAATTTACAGGTGTGTTATGATTTGCGATTTCCTGTTTGGTCAAGACAACAATCAGCCAATGAGTTTGATCTTTTAATTTATGTTGCCAACTGGCCAGAGAGAAGAAGCACTGCATGGAAAACATTGCTGCAGGCAAGGGCAATAGAAAACCAGTGTTATATTGTTGGTGTTAACCGTGTTGGTGAAGATGGAAATAAAATAAATCACAGCGGCGACAGTATGATTATTGATCCGTTAGGAGAAATTTTATATCAAAAAGCAAATGAAGAAGATGTATTTACCTACACTTTGCAAAAAGAAAAAATTGATGAGGTGAGAAAAAGATTTCCATTCTGGAGAGACGCCGATTCTTTTGAAATACACCCATAGTTATGCAAAGCATATACACAGCTGAAAAAATTTTTACAGGGGCTGATTGGCTTCCGGACCATGCAATTGTTGCTGATGAAGATTTAATAATTGATGTACTGCCTGCTATTTCTTTACCAAAAAAATCTGTTATTAAAAAGCATTCATCAATGATTGTTCCTGCATTTATTGATGTGCAGATTTATGGGGCTGCAGAAAAATTATTTGCAGTTTATCCAACAGTTGAAAGCCTTAAAAAGCTTAACAAATACTGTGTTGCAGGTGGTGCACATTATTTTTTGCCAACAGTTGCAACAAATACTAATGAAGTTTTTTTTAAATGTATTGATGCGGTAAAAGAGTATTGGTCTCAAAATAGAAAAGGTGTAATTGGTTTACACATTGAAGGCCCATGGATAAATAAATTAAAACGCGGTGCTCACATTGAAAGCTTAATTCACTCACCAACATTGCAGGAAGTAAAAGAGCTACTTGCTTATGGAAACGGAATTATAAAAATGATAACACTTGCGCCGGAAATTTGCAGCAAAGAAGTGATAGAATATATTTTAGAAAAGGATGTAACTATTTCTGCAGGGCATAGCAACGCAACCTTTCAGCAGGGTATACAAGCGTTTGATAATGGGATTACAACTGCTACGCATTTGTTCAATGCAATGAGTTCATTACATCATCGAGAGCCCGGATTGCCGGCAGCTGTAATGCAGCATTCATCGGTAATGGCAAGTATTATCCCTGACGGGTATCATGTAGATTTTGAAATGATAAGCATTGCTAAAAAAATAATAGGAGAAAGATTGTTTATTATTACTGATGCCGTTACTGAAACAAATGAAGGATTGTATCATCATCATTTTTCAGATGATAAATATGAAGCAGATGGTATCCTGAGTGGTTCAGCTCTAACCATGATAAAAGGCGTAAAAAATCTTGTTGAAAAATGCGGAATAGAATTATCTGAAGCATTACGCATGGCGTCATTGTATCCTGCAAGATTATTGGGAATGAGTAATGAATTGGGAATGATAAAAAGAGGATATAGAAATGATGTAATTTTTTTAGATAAAGAGCTCAATGTTGTTTGATAAGTTGTTTCACCACCTCCATTTTTCTATCAACATTATTCCGTGAGCTTTCAATAGTTGGCCCCACATAAATATCCGGTACAACCCCTGTTCCTGTTTTTTGTACATGATTGTATTGCACAAGCCTGAACACCGGTAACCGCACTCTTAGTTTTGTGTTTGGTAAAATAATATCCGGTATCATAATTCCGGAATTGCCGTGCCATCCTCCCCCGGTATTTTCGCCAACAAGCGTTACATTACTTTGCCCCTTAACTGCATTACAAAATAAAGAGGATGCTGAAAAAGTTAATCCGTTTGTGAGCACATAAACATTTCCTGTAAAATGATTTTTATTTTTAGGTTTAAGTAAATGGTTTTCCCAATAGCCGAAGTGATAACGACCATCCTTTCCTTTTTTGGTTAAAAAGAATAAACCAAGATTATCAAAAAATCCGGATTTAATATATTTGGTATAAGGGCCAAAACCCTTGCTGATGGCTGCTGCAGTATCAGCTACAACAAAAGTATTATTGCGAATATATTTTGTAAGGGCAGCAGAGTTTGTTATTTCACCGCCACCATTTGCACGAAGGTCAATGATGAGGTTTTTAATTTTATTTTTTCTTAGTGAAGAAAAAGATTGCCTAAAAAAACTTTTAAGATGGCCTTTTGCAAAGCTATTTAACGTAAGCAGCGCCATATTGCTGTCCATCTGTAGCGACCGAATGTTCTCTAATTTTTCTTTTCTTGTAAAATGTTTTGGTTTTACAGGGGGAAAGTTCTTTATCTTTTTCAATGTGTCAGCAGCAGCAGTAAATAAGGGCAAATTTGTTTTACTTTCTTTTCCAAAGCCATCAATATATTGAACAGAATAGGTTTTATAGATACCAAAAATGTTGCGGTGGAAGTATGGAAAGTTAGTGCTGAGCCTGATGTAATTTACATTGTCTTCATAGCCATCTTCTGAAAGATAGCCCATCATTTTTTTTATAATATCCTGATTTCGTATACCATTGATGGAAGTTATAATCATCCCTTTTTTTATAACTGAATCTTTTTTATTGAGATTTGCAGTAACAACCATTGTGTCTTTCCATATTTTTAAATAAAGAGGAAAAGAAGGAACTCTTTTATTTCTTATAAACCTGTCCCAATTTTTGCTCATACTAAAACTTGTATGTCCGCAATGGATTTTGTGGGTGAGGGGCGCTAAAATTTTCCATCCGAATTGCAGCTCAGTCATGGAGTCGGAAATATTTTTATATCCCTCATCAAAGTAATAATCCATGGTATCTTTAGATGTGTACCAATAAAGTGAAGGGTGTTTCTTTTCAAGAATATTTTTTAGCAGTGTATAATCCTGCTGCAATATTTCTTTAGGAAATTTTTTATCAGGATTGTATTTTGAAACAGAGCAGCTCATTATTCCGCAGCAGCAAATCAACATACATAATTTCCGGGGTTTCATTCTTTTGGATATTGTATTATTTAAAAGCATTCCAGCCTTGGGCAGTTAATTTGTGGTTGTTTCCACCTTTAGTGATTAAATTTTTACCCTCCTCCTTTTCTGTAATGTATCCTATCATACTTATTTTTTCATTCAAAATTATTTTATCATAATCGCTCTGAGGTATTGTAAACACCAACTCATAATCTTCTCCGCCACTTAATGCACAAGCTGTTGGGTCAAGCTCAAGTTTGTAAGCAAACTGTCTTGCAACATCATTTACGGGAATTTTTTCTTCATACAAAACACACCCAACATTACTTTGTTTGCAGATGTGCAATACCTCGCTGCTTAATCCATCACTAACATCAATCATAGAGGTTGGCATAATTTCATTGGCCGCAAAAAATTCTATGATATCTTTTCTTGCTTCGGGCTTTAAAATTCTGCCGATAATATAATCCTGATTTTCAAGATCTGGCTGAACACCTTTTGTTTCCAGGAAAACTTTCTTTTCTCTTTCCAATAAAGTCAGTCCTAAAAAGGCCCCACCCAAATCTCCCGAAACACAGATGAGATCAGCCTTTTTTGCTCCGGACCTGGTTACATATTTATCTGCAGCAACTTCACCGATGGCGGTAACAGAAATAATAAATCCTTTTTGAGAAGTACTGGTATCACCGCCAATAAGATCAATACCATATTTGTTGCATGCGGCGTAAACTCCTTCGTAAAATTCATCCAAGGCCTCAACACTAAAGCGATTGCTGAATGCAATGCTCATAGTAATTTGTGATGGCGTGGCATTCATTGCATAAATATCACTGAGGTTAACCACCACACTTTTATAACCCAGATGTTTCAAAGGTGTGTACATCAGGTCAAAATGAATTCCCTCAATAAGCATATCTGTTGTAACAACGGTTTGCCCTAAATGATCAATAACAGCGCCATCATCACCCACAGAAACAATGGTGGATGAATTTTTTATTTCATTATTTTTTGTGAGATGATCAATTAAACCAAACTCCCCCAGGCTTGATATTTCTGTACGTTCTTCTGTCATAATTCTTTTTGATTATTGATAACGGCTAACAATTCATCATGAATTTTTCCATTGGTGGCAACAAGATGTGGTTGATATGGGGAATAATAATTTCCTTTAAAATCGGTAACCCTTCCTCCAGCTTCTTCTACAATTAAAAAACCTGCAGCACTATCCCATGCAGAAAGCTTATGTTCATAAAACCCATCAAACCTTCCCGCGGCAACCCAGCACAAATCAATGGCTGCACTTCCTAATCTCCTAACAGGAATTCCCCGCCGAATAAGTTTTTCAAATATTTGTAAAGGCCCATTCACTTCTTCAGTGTAAGTATAAGGAAAGCCGGTAACAAGACAGCTTTTTATCACTTCTGTTTTATTACTTACCTGAATTTTTTTTCCATTTAGTGTTGCTCCGCAATTTTTTTCAGCTAAAAATAATTCATTTAAAAAAGGATTATGAACAGCGCCTAAAACTATTTTCCCATTATGTTCAACCCCGATGCTTACACAACAGATAGGAATGCCATTGGCAAAATTTACCGTGCCATCAATAGGGTCAATTATCCATTTATATTCACTCGTATTGCCTGATGCTCCACATTCTTCACTAAGAATAGAAT
>JALYYX010000192.1 GCA_030946075.1 Bacteroidota bacterium
GTTTTTCTTGTTCAATAATAAATTGCCACGACCTTCAGGTCGTGGAATATAAAAAATTCAGTACAGGCTTTAGCCTAAGTTTTTTCAAAATTATGTGCATGTAAAAATTCTTGATATTCTTCAGTAAAAGTTTTCTTTTTGTGATGCTCTTCCTGTTTTAAAATATAAGTTCTTACTTTATCAATTGCAGAATAGCTAACTGATAAGGCAATATATTCATCCTGCCACTCAAATTTGCTTTTTATCAGCTTTTGTTTATTCACCCAAAAAGCAGATTCACCTTTTATAAGCATTGCGGTTTTGGCAATTGTCTGTTCTCTCCCAAGAGAAATAAGCAAATGAATATGATCAGTAACACAATTTATAGTATCAATAAAAATTTGTTTTTTTATGCTATTCTCTTTGATGTGCTGGAGTAATATTGGCTTCAACTCTTTGCTTATTACATGCTCACGATTTTTGGCAGCCCAAATGAAATGTATAAATACTTTTGTGTATGGCATGTGATATCTGTTTTTTGGCTAAAGCCTTTTATGTTTATACTTTATCTTTTATTCCACGACTTGAAGGTCGTGGCAATTGGTCGTGGCAATTGCTTAATCAGATTCATCCTTCTAATTGTTGAATTGTTTTTTTCGCAGCTTCCAATCTTATCTTTTTATTTTTTTCCACCATTATTTTTGTTATCCATTTTTCCAGTTTATGATGCAGTGGAATTAGCAATGCACCAATTGCAATTAATACAACCAACATCAACACAGGCGAATCATTTGTTGCATGCGCTAAGTAAGGGTGAATAAAAAGATTTATAAATTCAAACACAGCCAGCAAAGCCAGTACGCCAAAGAACTCGATGAATTTTGGTTTAACAACTATGCTGCGGCTGAGGAGAAGGAATAATATTACAAAGGTGATTAGCCCGATGGCAAAGGCGGCGTATTGCAGATTGCGCCTGTGTTGAACTTCTTGGTGGGTTCTTTCTGTAGTCAGTTCCTGTTGCCGTAACTCTTCTTCAAATGTCATCACCTGAATTTGCTGATTTATTTTATTGCTGAACACGGAGTCATTGGCTATTTTATAAATATTTGCCCACTTCAATGTACTGTCGCAATTACTTTTTTCATAAAACTCCGCAAGCATTTTCGCAGGTTTTACACTCATAAAAAAGAAAGGAGTATTTTGGACAGCAGTTAATGCTTTTTTTAAATAGAATATACAACTATCCCGCTGGTTCATCCTTTGAAAATGCTCGGCAAGTCCGGTATATGCAAAGTTTAATTGTCTGTATCTTTTTGAATCTTCTGCCATTTGAATAGACATTTTAAAATAGCTGACAGCCAATAGTGCATTCCCCATTTTGCTGTGAACGCTACCTAAATTCCAAAGCATATAAGGTAAATCCCATTGATTAATTGTTATACTTAATTCATAGGCTCTTTGTAAATACTTTAAAGCAGAATCCAGCTTATTTAAATTCAGATAACAAACACCTAAATTCATGAGGGGCCATATTTTTATCACTTCATTTTTGCCCTTTACGGCATCATCCATGGCTACTGAATATAATTTGAATGCATTCTCCCATTCATCACGGTCACGATAAGTATGTGCCATTTGGTTTTTAACCATAGCCAATAGTGAAAAGTTATTAGCTTTTTCTGCAAACAGCAATCCTTTTTGCTGCATCTGCAATCCTCTTATTGGGTTTCCGCTAACCCGTAAACCAGTACCCAAAATGCAATAAGCCGATGCTTCTTTTATTGGGTCATTATTTTGCAACCCTTGTTCAAGCAACGACTGACCGGTTTTAATAGTGAGATATGGGTCTTTGTCTAATCCGGTTAGGAAGAGGCTGACAGCTAGATCAACTTTTTTATCATCATCTTTTTCAACAGAAAGCTTTTGGAGTATTGAATCCACAGACTTGCTCTGGGAATAAGCACTTCTAACGACAAAAAATAAACTAAGCAGGACTATTATTTTTTTCATAAGCAGTTAATTATTTTTTCTTGTTCTGTAATAAATTGCCACGACCTTCAGGTCGTGGAATATAAAAAATTCAGTACAGGCTTTAGCCTAATTTTTTTTCAAAATTATGTGCATGTAAAAATTCTTGATATTCTTCAGTAAAAGTTTTCTTTTTGTGATGCTCTTCCTGGTTTAAAATATAAGTTCTTACTTTATCAATTGCGGAATAGCTTACTGATAAGGCAATGTATTCATCCTGCCACTCAAATTTGCTTTTTATCAGTTTTTGTTTATTCACCCAAAAAGAAGATTCACCTTTTATAAGCATAGCTATTTTGGCAATTGTCTGTTCTCTCCCAAGAGAAATAAGCAAATGAATATGATCAGTAACACAATTTATAGTATCAATAAACATTTGTTTTTTTATGCTATTCTCTTTGATGTGTTGTAGTATTATTGGCTTCAACTCTTTGCTTATTACATGCTCACGATTTTTGGTAGCCCAAATGAAATGTATAAACACTCTTGTGTATGGCATGTAATATCTGTTTTTTGGCTAAAGCCTGTTAGTCTTTTTATATTTTCATCCACGACCTGAAGGTCGTGGCAATTGAATATTTTTTAACCTTCAAGTTGTTGAATCGTTTTCCTTGCAGCATCCATTTGCTTATTCCTTCCTAATTCTTCAACTTCATATCCGCAATAATTGCAGAAATTTTCTCATCCA
>JALYYX010000140.1 GCA_030946075.1 Bacteroidota bacterium
AAAAATCAATGTTTTATGACCATTTGGTAAATCCGGACCAAAAGTTACACCTTCAATATTATCAATATAAATACCCAATGAATCCATGTTAATCAATAATTTTTTAGTTGTTGCATGCAGCGGAGGAGCTTGCATTAATGATGTTGTAGCTGCTACATTTGAAGCCTTTGCTAAATCAACAAGGTATACACGAATTGTACATGCCTGTATACCTGTAGAAAAAGAGCGTTCAATCACTAATAATTTTTTATCACCCAAATAAAGTATGTCCGGAATGCCATTAATTTTAAATTCATTGGGTGGATTGGAAGGGTGTGCAATTGGCGAAATGTGATAAGCATACTGGGCAATAGGTTTTTGGCTTGCTACATCATATTTAATTATCCTTATCCATGTTGCTGTATCTTTTAATCCTGCACGGGGGCCATCTTCATACAAAGGTTCTTCTACACTTACATACATTGTTTTAAAATTATCAGCAAAAGTCAATCCTTCAAAAACACCATTTTGTCTTGGGCCATTTTCTGTAGCATGCATGTGCATTTGCGGAGGCAAAGGAAACGTATCAACATATTTTCCATCAGTATTAATAATTGTGATTGAAGGATCCTGAAGTATAACAGTATCTTTTCTTACAATCCTTTCACCCTCACTTGTCCAGACGAATTGGTTAGATATTGGATTATAGCGGATGGCCTCAGGGTCTGCTGAATGAGCCTTGTCTTTTTTAGAGGATGGAAAGGGTGTTCCATTTTTTCTAAGAAAGGTAGTGACATTGATAAATTGTACCGTATCGATTCCGCCTTGTGTAAACTTTATTTTTGCGGTATAGAATCTTGCAGCATTTATATCAGAGCGATCATCAGAAATAATATAATACAGTTGATGAAGTGAATCGTAATCAATACCGGAAAGCCCGCCGATAGTGGTTTGCATGAACGATTGATTGTATGGCGCCTCGTATTGGCCGATATATTTTAATGAGTTTATCGGAACTGGCTGTTGGTTTAATTTATGGGTTACCGAGCAGGAAATAAATACTCCGGAAGTAATTATCGCAAAAATGATTTTTTTCATATCAATAGTGTGTAAGCGAATGTAAGAGAATTTGTGTTTTTGGTATTTAAAAGATTTTATTGCATTAAGGAAAATTATAAATGAACGTGCAGGCGAACTCAAACGACTTGTTTATCTTTGCCCTCCACCCCTGTTGTAAAACAGTAAATACTTTCCCTACATGAGCCAGCAACAATTTAAAAAGTTTGTAGTAAAAAAAAATAATGCGGCAATAAAAGAAAAATTTAAACAAGAAAAGAAGGCTGCCAAAAAAGAAAGAGCAGAAGCGATCAATAAACGCTTTGAGGAAAAAAGAGCATTAAAAAATCAGGGATACGCCCCAAATGCAAAAATCCCCATCAAGGAAAAATTTGACAAAAGACAAAAATATCCTCAGCTGCCAAAAGGCAATAAGGAATATGCAATCAAGAACCAGCCACAGGCAGAGAATATAACTACAAACCACAAACTACAAACTACAAACTCTAAATCTTTTGCTGAAATGCCCTTAAATAAATTCATTGCTCATTGCGGCGTTGGCTCACGAAGAGATGCGGTGCCATTAATTAAAGAAGGAAAAATCACAGTTAACGGCAACGTGATTATTGAGCCCGGATTTAAAGTAACGGATAAAGATGTTGTGATGTTCAACGGTAAAAAATTGTTTGTTACAAAGAACATGGTTTACATTCTTTTAAATAAACCAAAAGATTATATAACCACAACTGATGATCCGCAGGGAAGAAAAACTGTATTGCAATTAATTAAGCATGCTACTTCAGAAAGAATTTATCCTGTAGGAAGATTGGACAGAAACACTTCCGGAGTTTTATTATTTACAAACGATGGGGAGCTTACGCAAAAGCTTACCCATCCCAGCTATAACGTGAAAAAAGTTTACGAAGTAAAACTGGATAAACCCGTTACCAAGGCGCATTTTGATAAAATTGTAAACGGCATTCAATTAGAAGATGGAGAGATCCATGCTGATGCTTTGGCTTATGCCGATGCAAACGACAGGGCAATAATTGGTATAGAAATACACAGTGGCCGTAATCGTATTGTTCGTCGCATTTTCGAACATTTTGGTTACGATGTAAAAGCACTCGACCGTGTTATGTATGCTAACCTTACAAAGAAAAACGTAGAAAGGGGGAAGTGGCGGTATTTAAGTGAAAAAGAAATAAGATTGCTTAAGTATATGAATCTTGCGCAAAAAGAATATGCAAAAAAATAAGCCTGAAATTATTTTTGAGAATGAAAAGTTTGTTGCAGTCAACAAATCATCCGGCCTACTAACCATCCCTGACAGGCATGATGAAACATTACATTCCTTGTATAAAATTTTACAGCAGGAATATGAAAAAATATTTATTGTTCACCGGCTTGACAGGGAAACCAGCGGACTGATTTTATTTGCTAAAGATGAAACAACCCATAAATTTCTTTCGCAACTTTTTGAACAGCGAATTGTAGAGAAATATTATCTCGGCATAATCAATGGCGCTCTTCAAAACAAAAAAGGAATAATTGAAGAACCGATAACAGAGCATCCGATAAAAAAAGGGATGATGATTGTACATGCAAAAGGCAAACCATCACAAACAGAATATGAAGTGGTGGAAGATTATGGCATTTATTCGCTTGTTCAGTTTAAAATAAATACAGGAAGAATGCACCAAATACGTGTGCACATGAAACATCTCGGTCATCCTATTGTATGCGATGAATTGTATGGTAATCCCCAACCAATTCTGCTTTCATCTTTCAAGAAAAAATTTAAACTCAGCATACATGATGATGAAGAAAAGCCTATGTTATCCAGACTGGCACTACATTCCAGCGAATTGAAGTTTAGAGACCAGGAGAATTATCAATATGAGCTTAAAGCTGAAATACCAAAAGATATGAGAGCATTATTGCAACAATTAAAGAAAGTTAGAAATAGGCTCAAATGAATAGATTATAAAATGAAAAAATATTTTATAAATATAAATCTTAAAAGAAAAATTTTCGTTCCACAAAATTTCGCAAACTGAAATTATTTTGAAGATGCCCGGTGTAAAAAAGATTTACCAAAACGGTTCTTTACATTAT
>JALYYX010000200.1 GCA_030946075.1 Bacteroidota bacterium
TCTCAACAAACTGATGAGGGAAATTTTGCAGAGTGGAAAGAAGTGGGTGGAAGAAATTCAACGCAACATGAAAAAGAAGATCTTGAATTTGCAAACATTATTTGCAAGCATTTAAAAAGTAATGCAATTGCACTGGTAAAAAATAAACAACTTATCGGTAAAGGATGCGGACAAACTTCAAGAATTGATGCATTAAGACAGGCCATAGAAAAAGCAAAACAATTTAAGTTTGATTTAACGGGGGCTGTTCTTGCCAGTGATGCCTTTTTCCCTTTTGATGATTGTGTAAAAATTGCACATGCCGAAGGCATTACGGCATTTATACAACCCGGAGGATCCATACGGGATAAGGATTCCATTGAATATTGCAAACAAAATAACCTTGCAATGGTACTTACAGGCACACGCCATTTTAAACATTAATACATTCTGAAAAATATAGAATGAAGAAATTTTTTACACCTCAATATTATTCAGATAAAAGGCAAAGCACCCCTACACGAACAAAAGCACTTTTCGCTCTTGCCGGAGTAAGTATTTTATGGGGCACCACATGGCTGGCATCAAGAGAAGGAGTAAAAAATATGCCGGCATTACAAATGGCAGGTATAAGGCAATTCATTGGCGGTTCAATTTTAATTATCATTTTTCTTATTAAAAAAACACCACTGCCTAAAGGAAAACAATGGACAACGATTTTAATTTTAAGCCTTTTAAATTTTATTTTCAGTAATGGCCTAAGCACCTGGGGAGTAAAATATATTTCCAGCGGATTAGCATCTATTATCTCAGCAATCTTTCCCATGTGGCTTGTTATAATTATAATAATAAAGGGGAAACGTATGCCACGACAGGCTTTGGCAGGGTTGGTAATGGGGTTTGGAGGAGTGTGTTTAATTTTTTATGAGCACATTAAAGATTTATTAAATGCTGATTTCCGGTTTGGGATTTTTGTTTCGCTTATGGCAACAGTTACCTGGGCATTTGGTACTTTATATACCAAGCAACAATCAGTAAAGTTTAATCCGTATTTCAGTCTTGGCTTTCAAATGATTATTTCCGGAATAGTACTTTTCTTTATAGCTCTTGTAACAGGTTATACTATTCCCTTTTCAAAAATTCCTTCAACTTCATGGTGGGCTATCGGCTATCTTGTATTGTTCGGCTCCGTAATTACTTTTGCCCTCTACATTTATACATTGCAGCATTTGCCGGCAACACTTGCATCAGTTTATGCTTACATAAACCCAATAGTAGCAGTACTTTTAGGCGCTTTATTACTGAATGAAAAGCTTACATTATTTATTGCGATTGGCGGAGCTGTTACAATTACAGGGGTGTATCTTGTAAATAATAGTCTAAAGAAAAAAATAATTTTGGAGCCGGCAGAACCTGTTAATTAAACTTCATTGGCGTCGCACTCTTGTACAGTATATCTCTATTCAGCTTTCATTATATAATTCAAAAAACCCTTATAAATATTTTTCCATTCTATTGTTTCTTCTCTTAAATTATTGTTATGCATAATAGCAATGAATTCTCCTTTTACATTTTTACAGATGTTATAGTAATGCAGCATTTCGTTGTAAGCTTGCTGCGTAGAAAGTTTTTGAATAAAAATAGCAGTGCTATCCATATAACAAAAAGGATGAGCCTTTAATTTTGTCTGCACATTATTTTCAAGATCGTACCAATAAAATGAAGATGCAACTGATGCTCTGAAACCATTACTGGCTCCATATCCCATAGAATAGTCGTCTGTTATTCCTGATTCAATTAAACTTCTGTATCCTTCGGGTAAATTAAACCGAATGTAATGCTGACGACTATTAAAAATCTCATAGTTGCTTATATTTTCTAAAATTTCCTTTTCTTTTTTAATAAGATTTTTTTCATCACCGCTTTGCCACGAAGGATGAAGACCAATAGAATATTTTTCAGCATGCTGCTTTATTAATTGTTGCATTGCTTTTGTTGAAGGCAAAATATTTCTATCATAGGTACCATTTTTTTCCGCTACTAAAAAAAAATACAAAGGTTTTAAATCGTATTGCAGATGTAATTCATCTAACCAATTATAATTATCAAAGGGATCTTTTTTATTACCGGATAAAACTTTTAATCGCTGATTCAATAAATCAAACTTTAACCCCAGTAATGCCTGTAGCCCGCCAACAGTAGTTCTTGTAACACCTTTATGCAAAAATGAATAGGCTAAATCCACATCATAGGTTGGTATAAACCTGAAAGAATTTTTTTGAAATTGGAAATTTCCATTTTGTTTTTGCAGCCATCCTGTAAAATCATTTAGCCAGATATTTATTAATGGCAGTTGTAAAAAGTTTTCTTTAAAAGCAAGAGAATTTTTATGAGAATATCTGCCATACTTATCTTTCTTATGCGGAAGGTATTCTTCATACCGGCTAAGCAAATAGAAGCATGCCGAAAAAATATCAAAGGTATATTTGGTTTTAGAGCCGTTGGTCACAGATGATGTAAAGAATATTTTATTGCCGTTACTCTCAACAATTTCTATTGATTGCTCTTTAATCCCATCCTGAAACAATAATCCGCAATTGGGTATTGTAAGTTCGTCGTCAG
>JALYYX010000168.1 GCA_030946075.1 Bacteroidota bacterium
GCAATTTTTTCTTCAGAAAGATTATAATTAAAATCATTTATAGAGAGATGCTTGGGATGCATTTATACTTTTCCTTTTTGAATCTCTTCAACAACAGCAGGATCAAGTAATGTAGTTGTATCGCCTAAATTTTTTGTTTCTCCTTCCGCTATCTTTCTTAAAATTCTACGCATTATTTTGCCGCTTCTTGTTTTTGGCAACCCATTTACAAATTGAATTTTATCAGGCTTTGCAATAGCGCCAATAACTCTTGAAACAGTTTGTGCAATACCCTTCCTCGTAAGATTTTCATCTTCATGATTTCCATTAAATATTACATAAGCATAAATTCCCTGTCCTTTAATTGCATGCGGAAAGCCTACTACAGCACTTTCTACAACCCCGGTGTGCATATTAATTGCGTTTTCCACTTCTGCAGTACCAATACGATGGCCGCTTACATTCAATACATCATCTACTCTGCCTGTAATTCTGTAAAAGCCATTCTCATCCCGCAAACAACCATCACCTGTAAAATATAAATTATCATAAGTTGCAAAATAATTCTGCCGGCATCTTTCATGATCGCCATAAGTTGTGCGCAACATTCCGGGCCACGGAAAAGCGATACACAAAGCCCCCTCTTTCTCCCCCAACGGGGGAGGATAGGGCGAAGATTTTTGAGGAGATTTTTGCGAACGATTATATATCTTTTTTTCGGCAGACGGAAGCTGTTGTAGTTGTTGATCTATTTTTAATAGAACGTCTTCCATATTATTTATAATTTCCTGATTTGTAAACCTTATAACTTTATAGTCTATAGATTGTAACCATTCAGTTCTTTCCACATCACTTATTATATTATCAGGTAATTGATGAATTAATCCATCAACTTCTATAACCAATTTTTTTTCAAGGCAAATAAAATCTGTAATAAACGAGCCAATAATATGTTGCCTCCGGAATTTATAACTTTTAAATTTTCTTCCTTTCAATTGTTCCCACAAAATATTTTCAGCATCTGTAGAATTACTCCGATGCTCTTTTGCAAACTCTTTTAATAACCCATACAACATTGGGTCAGCATCTTCATAAAATTCACCTTGATCTATTTTTTTTTCTTCTCGATTTTCTTCGTGTCGTTCCTCTGCTTTTTCTCCCCCGTTGGGGGAGATAGAGGGGGCTATAAGTATGGGCTGTACCCCCGGCATTGGTAAGGTTGCCCATCCAGGTTTTGCAGGTGTAACACCTGCAATATTTGATATCATTATTCCGCCGGTTTCCGTTTGCCACCATGTATCAACAATGGGACAATTTCCCTTACCAATATTTTCATGATACCAATGCCATGCCTCCTCATTTATTGGCTCACCCACTGTTCCTAAAACTTTTAATGATCCAAGATTTTTATCTTTTACATAATCCAATCCATACGCCATAAGGCTGCGAATAGCTGTAGGTGCAGTGTACAGAATATTTACTTTATGCTTTGCAACAATATCCCAAAATCTTCCTGCATCGGGCCAGGTGGGTATGCCTTCAAACATTAAGGAGGTTGCGCCTGCGCTAAGAGGGCCATAAATAATATAACTGTGCCCTGTAATCCACCCCACATCTGCAGTGCAGAAATATATTTGCCCGGGCTGGTATTGAAAAACATTTACAAAAGTATAATTAGCATACACCATGTATCCGCCGCAAGTATGCACAACACCTTTAGGCTTGCCTGTGGAGCCTGATGTGTATAAAATAAAAAGCATGTCTTCAGCATCCATTTCTTCCGCCCCCTCTAAATCTCCCCCAACGGGTGAGACTTGCGAAAGTTTTTCAATTTCGTCATGCCACCAAACATCTCTGTCTTCATTCATGCTCACTTCTGCACCGGTTCTTTTTAATACAATTACTTTTTTTACAGAAGGACAATTTATTAAAGCTTCATCCATTATTTGTTTTAATGCAATCTGCTTGGCGCCTCTGTTTGCGCCGTCTGCTGTAATTACCCATGCACATTGTGCATCCTGAATTCTGTCGGCAATACTTTGTGCAGAAAAGCCACCGAAAACTACAGAATGAATGGCACCAATTCGTGCACAGGCTAAAACCGCAATAGCAAGCTCCGGAACCATTGGCATATAAATACAAATCCTGTCTCCTTTTTTTATACCATTATTTTTTAAAACATTTGCAAACTGCATTACTTTAAAAAGTAATTCTTTATAAGATAAAACTCTGTGCTGCTCTTCGGGATCATTAGGCTCCCAGATAATTGCGGGTGCATCCGGCTGTGACTTTGCCCATCTGTCTAAACAATTTTCTGTGATGTTAAGTTTAGCTCCTTTAAACCATTCTACTTTAGGTTCTTTAAAATTCCATTCCAAAACTTTATCCCATTTCTTTTTCCAAAGAAAATTGCCTGCAATTTCTGCCCAAAATTCTTCAGGATCATCAACACTTTTTTTATAAGCAGCATTATATTCTTCTAATGATTTTATTTGATATGGGTATGACATAAATAAAAATTATAGTTCAAGGTAAAAAATTAAAAAATAAAGTTGAGAAGGATTTTTTTCAGTTTCATCTTCTCATTAATTTTTCATGTATATTTAAAATAACTTTTTATGGCAGGCATACAACATTATGAAGTTTTTCTGCTGGCAGCAATTATGCTGAACCTTACACCAGGCAACGATACAATTTATATTTTAAGCCGTTCCATTGCACAGGGTCGAAAAGCAGGGATTATGTCTGTATTAGGAATAGGAACAGGCTCGTTGATTCATACAATGCTTGCTACCATTGGTCTATCATTAATAATTGCAAAGTCGCCGGTTCTTTTCAACATTATTAAATACGCAGGAGCAGCTTATCTTTTTTATATTGGAATAAGAATGATCTTTTCAAAATCTTCAGTAATAAAATTAAAGAGCGTTGCAAACAAAAAACAAAATAAAATTTATTTGCAGGCAGTTATAACGAATGTATTAAACCCCAAGGTTGCATTATTTTTTATTTCTTTTCTACCCCAGTTTATTAATCCTTCCTCTCCTGATCCGTGGCTATCTTTTTTAATTCTGGGTTTATCATTTACAACAACCGGCACTTTATGGTGCCTCATTCTTGCATTGTTTGCATCAACTATTGTAATAAAATTTTTTAAAAGAAAGGGAACTGCAGATTATTTAACTAAAGCCTGTGGTTCAATATTAATTGCACTCGGAATTAAAATTGCACTTACAAAATAAAGTTTAGAAGAGCTATAATCCCATTGCCTTATAAATCTGATCCTGAATTTTACCTCTAACATTTAATCTGGATAGTTTTAAATTATCACCCCCATCAGGATTTACACGGTTGCTTAAAAATATATAGACAATATTATATTTCGGATCTGCCCAAACGCAGGTGCCTGTATAACCCGTATGTCCAAATGTAAGTGGAGAGGCAAGCTTTGAAGGATAAGGTTCTTTAAGTGTGTCGTTGTTTTTTTCAGGTTTATCAAACCCAAAACCTCTGCGGCTAATATCGCTGTTATAAGATGTAAACATCTTTATTGTTTCTGGCTTTATAAATTGCCGCCCGT